>DATMNH010000211.1:0-15306 GCA_035568975.1 Casimicrobiaceae bacterium | reverse complement strand
CCGGTCGGCGCTTCTCAAGCCGTCGCATCACCCGATTCTCGAGGGCAAGGTCAGGTGCACCGACTGCCACAACCCGCATGGCTCGCTCAGCCACGCGATGGTCAAGCAGGAAACGGTGAACGACCAGTGCTACTCCTGTCATGCCGACAAGCGGGGTCCGTATGTATTTCCGCACCCGCCGGTCGAGGAGAACTGCCTGTCTTGCCACAATCCGCACGGCTCCTCGCACCGGAAGCTCCTCAACGAAGCCGTTCCGAACCTGTGCCAGGATTGTCACGACGTCGCGCGGCACCCGGGTACGCCTTACGGCGCCGGCGCAGGATGGGTATGCGCGCCGGGTGACACAAGCACAGCCTGCGCTGGCAAGACCGGACAGTTTAATACCGCTGTCAACACGCGTTTGATCGCCCGGGCATGCAACAACTGCCACAACGCGATCCACGGCTCCAACGCACCGGCCGCGCGCGGCCAATTCCTGACTCGATGAGACGGGGAGGAAAATCATGACCAAGAAATTGCTTTCGATCCTGGTCTCGAGCCTGTTCGTCTCAGCGCCCGCGCTGGCGCAAGTGGTGCCAGCGGAGCAGGCCCCGCCGGTGGCGCAGATCTATCCATGGCTGACGCAGGGCTCGGTCAGTCTCGGCGGCATCGGGGTGTCGAAGACCGACACCCAGGACAAATCCAAGCTCGAAGAATACCGTGATCTCTCCGACGGCGTGCTGTCGACCTTCGATCTGCGCGCCCGCAGCGGCAAGCAATGGTTCGACGCGTTCGGCGAGAACATCGGCCGCGACGATATGTACCTCTCGGCGCGCGGCGGCGTTTACGATGTATTCAAAGCGCGCATCTATACTGACTGGCTCAAACACAGTTTCGTGTTCGACGCGCGCACGCCCTTCGCGGGCGCGGGCACGAACACCCAGACGGCGACCTTTCCACAGCCGAACCCCGCGACGTGGCTCACGACTGACATTGGCTATAAGCGCAAGGACACGAGCGGCTTCTTCGAGTGGCAGACCTTCACCCCGTATTATTTCCGCGTCGACGCGAGCAACGTCAAGTACGAGGGTTCGAAGCTGGGCTCGGGCGCCAACGGCACGAGCCCGAGCAACGGCTTCGTCGATCTTTCCCTGCCGGTCGAATACAACGTGAACACCGTTGCCGCGGAGGCCGGCTACAACACGCCGACGATGCATCTCGCGGCGAACTATACATACAGCAAGTTCGACAACGACAACCTTACGGTCAAGTGGAACAACCCGTTCTTCGGCAACGGCGTCGACACCTCGTACCTGCCGCCGGAAAACAAGTATCAGCGCATCGGCGTTAACGCCACGTTCCGGCAGCTGCCCTGGGATTCGACGCTCGCCATGCGCTACACCTGGGCCAAGACGGAGTCGAGCGCCGATCTCGCCACCACCGTGCTCAACGGGACGGGCTCGAGCGCCTTCGTCCCGACGCTGCCGAACGTCGGCACGTTCAACGGCAAGATCGAGAACCAGACTTTCACGCTCGCGCTCGCGTCTTCGCCGATGAAGGATGTCGACGTGCGCGCGTTCTACAACTACTACAAGCGCAAAAACGATTCGACCGAGGTCATCTATAGCGGTCCGGCGGTCGATTGCGGCGGGCCGTGCCAAGGCCTGCTGTTCGAATACACCAAGAACAACGTCGGGTTCGACGTGTACTGGCGCGTCGCCCGCGGACAACGGATCGGCTTCGGATACCAGTATTGGGACGTCGACGAGAACCGCGAGGATTACGACCATCACACCGACAATGTCTTGTTCGCCGAGTACAAGACCACCGCGATAGAAAACGTGACGGCGCGTCTCAAGTACGAGTACCTGCAGCGGCGCTCGAATTACCTGCGTGGCAACTCGGGGGTAGACGCGAACGATCCGAATTTCCTCGAGCGCTTCGTCGGCCGCTTCGACCTGGCGGACTTGAACCAGAACAAGGTCAAGCTGACGGTCGACTGGAGCCCGATGCCGCTCTTCGACATGTCGCTCGAGGCGATCTACAAGGACAACGAGTACCGCGACTTCACCATCGGCCGCACCGGGGACAGGCGCAACGAGGTCTATGCCAGCGCTTCGTACGGCGACCCGGCGAAGCTGCGCTTCACGATCTTCGGCGACGTCGAGAACATCAAGTACGACTCGTCCCACCGCAACGTGGGGGCGAGCCCGTGCAACGCGTCGAGCGGGCCGAACTGCTTCGACCCGAGCAGTCCGCCGAACGCTACCGCCTACAACTGGTCGGCGACCAACAAGGACAAGAACTGGACGGTCGGTGTCGGGCTCGACTGGCCGGCAATGGACCGGCTGATGGTCAAGGCCTCGGTGCTGTACTACAAGACTGACGGCACGGCCGACATGGCGAGCCAGGGCAACTTCGGCAACCCGCTGCCGATCAACGACTACGACACCTCCGAGACGACGTCGCTCAATCTGAAGGGGATCTACAACATCAACAAGAACTGGTCGGTGACGGCAGGTTACTCGTACGAGAAGTATAGGTATTCCGATGTCCGGTTCAACGGCTACCAGTATACGATCCCGTTCCCGGGCGTCGCGAACAATACGTCGCAGAGCTACCTCAACGGCTACAACGCCTTTACCCCGTACGAGGCGAATATCTATTACCTGGTCGGGACCTACCACTTCTAGACGCGCCTTTTTTTGCCCTCCCGGAGACATCTACCGGGGCAGTAACACGGCTGCGAACGCAGCATAGGGGAGAACGGGGGGCGCAAAGTGGCGCCCCGTGTTTTTTCCGCCGGACCTGTTTCGGGTTACTTGCTGCCAGCTCTTGCTACGGCGCCGTGCGATGCCGCGCGGCGCGCAACTAGGCGGGCATTCACGAATCGATCAATGGAAGCTGCAAAATGTTGAGCTCCGCAAATGCCTGAGGGAATCTCGATGAAACCGCGCGCGCAGACCCTGCTGCTGGTGGCGCTGACGCTTGCCGTGGGCGCAACGAGCGTGTGCCATTCGCCAGTCTCGGGAGCCCAGCCTGCCGTGATCAAGTCCGGCAGCGGTGATGACATGAGGGCTGTCTACGCTACGCCACAGGACGTCGCGGAGGGCAAGCGGGTAGCCGAGGCTTCGTGCGTGGGTTGTCATGGGGCAAACGGCGTCAGCGCGACCAAAGGAATCCCACATCTCGCCGGCCAGCGCCCTGCGTACGTTTACGTCGAGCTCAAGGCCTATCAGTCGGGCGCTCGCAATGCCGAAGCCATGACGAATGCCGTCAAGTTCCTGAGCGACGATGCGCTGGTCAAAGTCGCCGCCTATTACGCGAGCCTCGATCCCGCCCAGCCGAGCTCGACGAGCAGCGCAAAGCCGGCGCCTGCGCAGCTCGATCCGGTCCAGGCGGGCAAGGCTCTCGCAGCCACCTGTGCCGGCTGTCACGGCGATGCCGGCATCACCAAGATGCCCGGCACGCCGAGCTTGGTCGGACAGGATCCGAGATATCTTGTCGCAGCCATGAAAGGATACAAGAGCGGGCAACGCAAGAACGATGTGATGAAGTCAATGATCTCCGCAACCGCGGATGCGGACTTGAGCAACATTGCGCTTTACTACGCGCTGCAAAAGCCGGCGCGGGCGCAGACCGCGGCAGCCGGCGACCAAGCCGCGGGCAAGGCAGCGGCAGCGGCGTGTGCGGGATGCCATGGGGACAAAGGCGTCAGTGGAAATCCCGCAAATCCCAGTCTCGCCGGCCAGGACTCTCAATACATCGCTGCCGCACTTAAGGCTTACAAGGACGGAGCACGCAGCGATGAAACGATGAAGAGCCTGGCGGCGACTCTTGACGAGGCCGCCGCCAAGAATTTGGCGGCCTTTTACGCCAATCAGCAGCCGCAGCCCACTAACGTCCGCAAGCCCCTGACGACAGCCGAGTGGGCGCAGCGATGCGACCGCTGTCACGGCGTCAACGGCAACAGCACGGACCCGCGCCTGCCGGCTCTGGCAGCGCAGCGGGTGGAATATCTGGAAAAAACCTTGCACGCGTATCGGACCGGTGAGCGAAAGAGTCCGCAGATGGCGGCAATGTCGGAAGGTTTGACGGAGGCAGACGTGGAGAATCTGGCGGCTTACTACGCGCGGCAAAAGGCGCGCGCCGTCGTATATGTCACGCTGCCGGCGAAGTGAGCAGTCTTCAACCAAGGAGCTTGAAAATGAAACGGATGCTTATGACCGCAGGGGTTTGCGCATTGCTCGGTTTTGCTGTCGCCGCACAGGCGGCTGGCGATGCGCTGGCCGGCAAGGCCAAGGCCGGCGCATGCGCCGGGTGCCATGGAGCGAACGGTGAAGGCATAAAGCCGAATCCCGCATTGGCAGGCAAGTCCGAGAGCGAAATCGTGCAAGCGCTCACGGAGTATAAATCAGGCAAGCGTCCCAACCCGATCATGAAGACGTTCGCAACGCAGCTCAGCGATCAGGACATGGCGAACGTGGCTGCTTACTACGCGTCGCTCAAGGCGAAGTGAGCCGAGGCTAGCGTCCACGATTGCAGCCAAGGCGAGGCGCGGGCGCGTGAGAGCGCCCAGCCCTTGACGCGAGGAACCGATAATGAGTGACGTCCCCCTGCACCGACTCTATCGCCATTATTCGGAGCTGCCGTACAGCCAGCGTGTGTTGTATACGGCGACGCTCCTGGTGCTGGGATTGGGTTATGTGTTCGCGTTGATTTATCTGTATCACACCTATGCCGGGCGCGCTGGCGGCAACCCGATGATGTTGTCGTACAACGACATCCTTACCGCCTACACCGGCAGCGGCAAGGGGTCACGCCTTGAATCGGCGCTGCGCGGGCCGATGTCGACCATGCTGCCCCGCGATGAGGCGAACGTGCTCGTGACGTGGGTGCATGACGGTAGCGATCGCGCGAAATATGAAACCGACATCAAGCCGCTGCTTGATCAGCGCTGCATGAGTTGTCACGATGGCAGCAACCCGCACATTCCAAACCTGAACGGATACGATAATCTGAAGAAGGTGACGGAGCAGGATACCGGCGCCGATGTCTTTACGCTGGTACGCGTTTCCCACATTCACCTGTTCGGACTCACGTTCATCTTTTTCATCATGGGGCTGATGTACAGCCACGCGTACGTGCGGCCGGTCTGGTTCAAGTGCGCTATCGTTGCGCTTCCCTTCGCCGCCGTGATCATGGATATCAGCTCGTGGTACCTGACCAAGCTGTATCATCCATTCGCCTGGGTAGTTATTTTGGCGGGCGGGTTGATGGGTGCGTGCTTCGCTTTCATGTGGGTAGTGACGATGTATCAACTGTGGTTCTCGCCAACGCCGCCGCAGGTTATGAGGCGAGAGGGCGGCGATATTCCCAATGTCGGCTGAAACGGGTTAAGCGGGTACATAATGGGCACCGAAGCTCTGTTTGATGCGGCACCAAAGCGCCTTTTCGCGCTGGTTGTCTCGGCTCTGGTGATGTCGGTCACGCATGACGCCGCGGCTCAGAACGCGGAGCGCAGCGGCAAGGAAGTCGTGGAATCACTGTGCGTTTCCTGCCACGGGAGCGGCGCGAGCGGCGCTCCGAAAATCGGCGACAAAAAAGCCTGGTCGAAACTTGCGTCACGCGGGCTCAGCGGCCTCAGCAAAAGCGCGCTGAACGGCATTCGGGGTATGCCGCCGCATGGCGGCAATCCTAACCTGACCGACACCGAAATCGAGCGCGCCATCACATACATGGTCAATCAGTCGGGCGGTCATTGGGCCGAGCCCGTCAGCCGAAAACCCCAGGCGGCGGCGCGTACAGGCGAGGAGATCGTCAGCATACGGTGCGCGCATTGCCACCGTACCGGCGTCAACGGGGCGCCCAAAATCGGCGATAAAGCCGATTGGATACCGCGGCTCAAACCAGGGCTCGATATCGTGGTCCGCTCAGCGATCAACGGACACGGGGCGATGCCTCCGCGTGGCGGGATGGCCAATCTGACCGATGCCGAAATACGGAGCGCGATCGTCTATATGTTCAACCCCGTTACCGTTCCCACGCCGACGAGCTCTGTTGCCAGTGCTGCGACCGGCCAGGACTTTGCGGTGGTCGACGGTACGACGGTTTACTTCGGCGTCGTTTCCGCCGACGTAATCCGCGATCACCCCAAGGAGTACCCCCAGAGTGTGTACGGTGCTGTACCGTTCGAACCAGCGCAGTACTACGTGACAGTCGCCTTGTTTGACGCTCCTAACGGCAAGGGAATCGACGACGCCGTGGTGAAGGCACGCGTTTCAACCGCGACGGGGACCGGCCCCGAGAAGACATTGCAGCCGATAACCATCGCAAATTCACGGAGCTATGGAAATTATTTCACCATGGGTAGCACGGGTCCTTACAAGATCATTGTGTCGGTCCGGCGACCCAGCGCATCGAATGCGATTCAAGCGCAGTTCGAATATACGCGTCAGTGAAAAGTCGTCGATTGTCAGGCTCTATCAACGAGTTGAATCTAGCGTTATTCATCAAATTGCGCCGCAGGACTTCCGCTTTAAGATTTTTTGCAGAGCCAAAGAGATGTCCTATGGAGAGCCAACCCCGGCAATGACCGCAGACTAGCGGCGGTGGCACACCGCACTCGTTGCTTCCTTGTGAGAATGTGGTTATCCCTTACAAGATAAGCAGGAGAAGGCCAATGACGGCTAGTCCCAGTAAGACACCAGCAATTAAACTCAGGCGACGAACCACGCTGAGAACCTCGCGCGACTAGGTTATGTGACACCGCTCTATCCCGTCACCACTGCTTATGTAGTCCGACGATGAAACCGCCGGGCAGCATGCCGAGTATGATTGGGCTGTCGCGCGTATGCGCGAAATATCCTGTTCCTGCCCCGAGGGCGACCCCGGCTAACACATCGGTCTGCCAATGGGCCTGGACCTTCATTCGGGCAACCGAATCGTAAGCAGGCAGCAACAGAAGCGCGTACACGGCGGGATACTCATGGGCGTACTCGAAAACAAACGGCGTAGTGATCGCGGTGACCGCGGTTACCTCGCCGCTGGGGAAGCTGTAATGACCCTTGCCTTGGAACCAGAGATTCGGGTCGCTGGATTGGTCGGGTCGCGAGCGCGTAAAGACGTGTTTCAACGCCTCCGAAGAAATGCCACCGATCGCCGACGAATCGATTGCCTGCCAGAAGGTCTTGCCCAACCGGTGTTCGCCGCCAAGCCAGACCGCGCCGGCAACCTCGCCGCCGATCAGCGTGTATAGCAGGGCCTGCTGATTGCTCCGCTTCCATATGCCGCTGTCGTCGTAGCTCAGGACGTGATCGATACCCAGTGGCCCTCCGCCGGCATGCGCAGGCCCTACAGAAAGAAATCCGAGTAGAAAGAATAGTGCCGCGACGCTACCGGTTGTCTTCATCGCTAGTCCTCCAGGTGAGGACGCTAGAAAGCATGAGATTGTGACTCTCCACGTCGCAATTCTCGAAGTCAGAGTTGTGTAAGTCAATACTATGGAATAAGGTAACGTTTTGCGTTACTTTTGGTCGCGGTATTCCATGGGTACAGTTGCGCAAGTCACCGATGCACTCAAGAAATTCCTGAAAGCGCGCGGCATGACCTATGCCGCACTCGGGCGCCTCCTCAATCTGAGCGAAGGCACAATCAAACGCCTCTTCTCGACGAGCTCCTTTACGCTGCGCCGTCTGGAGCAGATTTGTGAAGCGCTCGAAGTGGATTTCTACGACGTCGCAAAACTCGCCCGCACCCAAGCGGCAACAGGTGCGCGCTTATCCATTGTCCAGGAGGCCGCCTTGGCATCCAATCACCGTTTGCTGGTGATATTTCATCTTTTGCTGAATGAATGGACCATCAACGAGATGGTCGAGCGCTATCAGATATCGAAACGGGAGATTCTGCGGCTCATGCGCCGCTTGCATGAACTGCGGCTTATCCAACTTGGGCCTTCGAACGCAGTGCGGCTTCTCACCGCCAGTAACATCGAATGGCGGAACGACGGACCGGTTCGCCAGGCCTATCAAAAGTATGTGGTAGGTGAATTCTTTGATTCTCCCTTCGGCGCGCGGAACCAGGTGTTACATTTCGACAGCAAGGAGCTCAGCGCTTCGTCAATCGCGGTCATGACGCGCAGGATTGACAAGCTCCTCAGTGATTTCAACGAACTCGCGGAGATCGATGCACCTCTCATGCGTTCCCAGAAACAAAGCGTGGGGATGGTGTTGGCCATCCGGCCCTACGTGCTCTCCCTTTTTACGGAACTGAAACGCAAAAAAGCTTCGGCGACATGGCCATCCACCTAGGGTAGGTTTAGTCTCAAGCTGTCAATTTGAGCAGGCACCCATCTGCTAAAGTGCAACAAAGCATCTCTCCCTATTCGCCCGGGCAGACGCTGTGGCGAGCGTGTAGGCAGTGAAATCCGAACCCAGGAATCCCTTCGTATCTCAGCCAGGCTGTGACGCAAACAATCAGCGGCCGCTCGGCACGTTCGCTGCCTTTGTCTGCATTGTCTTTTTCGGTTCAGGCTGCGTCAGCACTTATCGGCCCTCTATAAATCAGGCGCTTGACTCGCCGACCGTCTCGCGAGCCGGAATCGCGGCGCATCGCTGGGTGGACAGCGTCCCCGCGAATAGCTCTGGTCTGATGCTGATCGTCAGCTTTTCGGGAGGTGGGACGCGGGCGGCGGCACTATCGTATGGAATTCTCGACAAACTCAAGAGCACGGCAATCAAATGGGACGGACGAGACACGACCCTCTTGAATGAAATCGACGTGATATCCGGAGTTTCCGGAGGAAGCATAACAGCGGCATATTTTGCGGCATTCGGAGACCAGACATTCAAGGACTTCAAGCCCAAGTTCCTGAATCGTGATTTCGAAAGTGATTTGATCTCTGGAGCTCTAGATCCCGCCAACTCATTCCACTTAACATCTCCGTGGTACGGCCGCGGAGATCTGCTGGCGGACCAGCTCGACGGACTTCTGTTTCATGGCATGAATTACGGTGGACTCTTATCTAGTCGGCCACGGCCGGCGCTCATCATCACGGCGACGGATTTATCTCTCGGCACCAGCTTCGAATTTACCGAGCGTCAATTTCATCAGATCTGCTCGAATATCGACGCCTTCCCGCTCGCGAGAGCAGTTGCCGCATCCAATTCCGTTCCAATTCTGTTCACACCTATAACGCTGAAGAATTATGCCGGGTCGTGCCCTGCCGAAGCGTCGCCAGCCACCCAGGCATCCCAGACGGAGTATTCAGACCGTAGGGAACGGCGCTACGTCGAGGAGCAGAATACTTATCAAAACCTGCAAGAGCGCCCATACATACACCTAGTCGACGGTGGCCTTGCTGACAATCTCGGTATCAAGCGCATTATCGACGGCATCGCATCGTCCGGCGGGCTCCCACGCTCCCTCCAATCGAGAGGAATCCGTGGAATCCGCAAACTCGTGTTCTTGAATGTCGACGCTGGTCGCCGCAACTCCTTTGCAGCCGATCGCGTTGACAGCATTCCCTCCAGCATGGAAGTAGCAAGGGGCATCCAGTTCGGGCTGCTCTCACGCTATGCGGCTGAAACCAACGATGCATTCGCCGAGGAAGTCGAAAAATGGCGTCGGGAAATCCGCATCGCTGCTTCGGAGGGAGATGGCCCGTTCGCTGCAGACGCGGAACTCTACTATATCGAAGTAGGATTGCGAAACTATGCGAATCAGGCGACTAGGGCGGAGCTACTCGCAATCCCCACTGCATACACTCTCGACGAAAAGCAAGTTGAAGAATTGATCAATGCCGGGCGCGAAATTTTGGACGCGAACACCGAATTCAGAAGGCTGCTAACGGATCTCACAGACTCCGCGCACCCGGGCGAGGATGAAGACAGCGTGCAGAACGCTCGCTGATCTGGCGCACGATGCGGTTCGTCGCCTTGCGGGAACCGCTCATAAAGCACGCCTCCGATGCCGTGTCCGCCACGCATTTGTATCAGCAACGCGGTGCCGCCGGTGGAATCTTGTCGCGGTACGATCCCCGGCAGCTTGGCGCTCGAGCGATTGATGCGACATTGATACGTGCATCAACTTGATGTATAACCGCGCGCGTTAAATTCTCTACATGGAGGCCATGATCTGTCCGTTCGCAGCGTGGTGCGATCAATCGAGGAAGCTGAGAGGCGTGATGGTGACCCCATCGCGTTGCAATCCGGATATTCGATCGAGCCTGCTGCTCGTCGACGACGACATCGCGCTGTGCGAGGTCCTCGACAGGACGCTTACTGTGCGCGGGTTCGAGGTGCGAGTCGCGCGTACCGCCAAGCAAGCGTCGCGGCTCGTCGATGACGATCCGCCGCAGTTTGCGGTAATCGCGCTCAAGTTGCCTGATGCTTCGGGGCTGAAACTTCTCTCGGCGCTCCTCGCGCTCGACCCACACATGCGCATAGTGGTCCTGACGAGCTATCCGAGCATAAGAACGGCGGTCGAGGCCATCAAGCTCGGCGCAAGCGACTATCTTGCCAAGCCCGCAAACGTGGACGAGGTGGTCTCGGCACTTCAGCGCGATCGCGGCAACGACAGCGTCCCCATTGGCAAAAAGCCGATGTCGGTACATCGAGCGGAGTGGGAATACATCAGCCAGGTGCTGCGCGAGAATAACGGCAATATATCGGCAAGCGCGCGGGCGCTGTCGATGGACCGGCGCACATTACAACGCAAGCTGCGCAAGCGTCCACCTCGCGACTGACCCTGAATGTCGGGTCGGTTCCACGAAATACTGGCGTTGATCAGTGCACCTTTCGGCTGCTCCCGAACGGCGCAGAAGAATGAAGGAGCTTGCCGAGCGGGGCACACTGGGTCGTTGGACGGAGGTCATTGCCAGCCGGAGACAGACGTGCAACACTTTCTGGCGGTAACCCTGCTCAGCACCGTAATAGCGTCATAAAATCGAGGAGAAGACAATGACCAAAGTTCCTTCGCAATCAAGCCGCCGCCGCTTTATCAAGATCAGCACCGCCGCGCTCGCCGCCGCACCGCTCGCCAATGTCCTGCTCAGCGGCGCCGCCCAGGCGGCTGATGCTCTCAGCGAATCCGATCCGACCGCGGCGGCGCTGGGTTACAAGATGGACGCGACCAAGGCACCCAATCGCAAGGACACGACCGCGATGTGCGGCACCTGCAACTTGTATTCTGGCAAGGCTGGCGCGGCCGATGGTCCCTGCAGCATATTTGGAGGCAAGCTGGTGAGCGCCAAAGGCTGGTGCTCGGCCTGGGTCAAGAAAGCCTAAGAGCCGGGCATCAACCGCTATCCGATGGTCATCAAGCTGGCGTTGCCGCCGGCTGCGGCGGTATTGATGCTGATCGACCGCTCGGTCACCAGCCACTCCAGCGAGTAATAAGCGGAACCGGCCGAGATTTCGTCGGATGTCAGGCATTGCGGCGTCACGATTGGCCCGTCGCGCGCAGCGAGTTGGCGCGCCCATGCCGCGGCCATTGAAGGTTCACCTTCGAACAGTGCGGCGGAGAAATTTTCCGGCTCGTTTTCGAATGAACGCTCGGTCAAGTCCGCGACCAGACACGTCCTGGTCCTGATCGCCGCGGGAATTTGAGCAAGCAGCGTCGAGGTCACGGCGTTGTTCTCGAAACAGGCAAAGTTTCCCGTGGCGAGCGTGGCGCCAAGCTGCGCCAGCGCGCCCAGGCGGGTCTCCGCGTGACAGAGTATCCGTCCGCGAGGACGCAACTGGTAAGTGTTCTGCTCGCCTGTCGGCCCCGCCAGCAGCTCCGGCTCGCGCGACGGCGAAGCATCGAGGTAATGCGTGCAAAGGCTCGCCGCATGGATGTCGCCAGCCGCGATCAGCCAGTCACGTAATTCGACCAACTCCGCCATGCTCGCGGGCGGTGCGCCGCGATGCGTTTCGCGACGGGGCGGGCAGGCCGCTAACAAGCGTCGCACATAGAGTGGCCCTCCCGCTTTCGGTCCGGTTCCCGATAAGCCCTCACCGCCGAAAGGCTGGACCCCGACCACCGCGCCGATCATGTTGCGGTTGACATAGATATTGCCGGCGCGCACGCCGTCGATGACCCGCTCGATGGTCTCGTCGATGCGGCTGTGCACGCCGAACGTCAATCCGTAGCCCGTCGCGCGAATGTCATCGAGCAGTGCGTCGAGACCGTCGCGCCGGAAGCGCACCACGTGCAACACCGGACCGAACACCTCGCGCTTCAGGGTCTTGATGCTGTCGAGCTCGATGAGCGTGGGCGGGACGAAGGTGCCGGTCGCTGCCTCTTGCGGCAAGGGGAGCCGGTACACGGCGTGGCCCTGCGATCGCATTGCGTCGACGTGACGCTCGATGTTGTCGCGCGCCTCGCGGTCGATCACCGGTCCGACATCGGTCGCAAGACGATCGGGGTTCCCGGTCGCGAGCTCGCGCATCGCACCCTTGAGCATGTGCAACATGCCCGCAGCGATCTCCTCCTGCAGGCAAAGGACGCGCAACGCCGAGCATCGTTGCCCGGCCGAATCGAACGCCGACTGCAGCGCGTCCTGCACCACCTGCTCCGGCAGCGCCGAGGAATCGACGATCATCGCGTTCTGGCCGCCGGTCTCGGCGATCAGCGGGATCTGGCGGACGCTATCGCTGCCGCTGCCCATGCGCAGCGCAAGCGTGCGCGCAATCACGCGTGCAACGTCGGTGGACCCGGTAAACAACACGCCCCGGGTGCGCGGATCGGCGACGAGCGCGGCGCCGACCGTCTCGCCGCGTCCGGGCAGCAGTTGAACGACATCGTCTGGTATGCCGGCCTGGTGCAACGCTCGCACCGCCTCGGCCGCGATCAGGGGCGTTTGCTCGGCCGGCTTGGCCAGCACCGGATTTCCGGCCGCGAGCGCAGCGCTCACTTGCCCGAGAAAAATCGACAGCGGAAAGTTCCACGGACTGATACAGACGATGGGACCGAGCGGCAGGTGCGTGGCGTTGTCGAACTCGCGCCGCACCTCCGCCGCGTAGTAGCGCAGGAAGTCGACCGCCTCGCGCACTTCGCCCACCGCATCGGGAATGGATTTGCCGGACTCGCGAACTACCAGTCCGAGCAGCAGCGGCAGGCGCTCCTCCAGCAGTGAGGCCGCTCGCTCGAGGCAAGCGGCTCGCTCGCTGACCGCGGTCGATCGCCACGCCGGCGCAGCGCGCACGGAGCGCTCGAGCGCTGCCGCGACGTCCGATGGGCCCGCTTCGATGAGACTCCCGACACGGTCACGCCGGTCCGCCGGATTGAGGACATCTCGCGGCGTGCGATCATGAGCATCGCTCTCCGCGTCACCGGGGCCCGCGGTCCGGGCGCGGGTTGCGCTATTGCTCAAGATCTTCGCGAGCGACGCCAACGTGGTCTCGCTCGACAGATCCAAGCCCGCCGAGTTGATTCGTTCGCGTGCGTAGAGCGCGCGCGGCAGCACGATCTTCGGATGAGGCGCGCCCGGAGGATTCATGCGTTCGGCTGCCTCCACAGGATCGGCGATCAGCTCGTCGATGCCGACCGCCGGATCGGCGATTCTATTGACGAACGACGTGTTGGCCCCGTTTTCGAGGAGACGACGCACGAGATAGGCCAGCAACGTCTCGTGCGTTCCGACCGGCGCGTAGATGCGGCACGGACGGTCGAGCTTGCCTTGCGCGGTTCCGCCGACGACCTGCTCGTATAGCGGCTCTCCCATGCCGTGCAGACACTGAAATTCGAACTGCCCGGGGCGGTACGTGCCGCCCGCGAGAAAGTAGATCGACGCCAGCGTCAGAGCGTTATGGGTGGCGAACTGAGGGTAGATCGCGTCCGGCGCCGCGAGCAGCTTTTTCGCGCACGCGAGGTAGGACACGTCGGTGTAGATCTTGCGCGTGTACACGGGATAATCGGCGAGGCCGTCGACTTGGGCGCGCTTGATCTCGGTGTCCCAGTACGCGCCCTTGACCAGGCGCACCATCAGACGATGCCGGGTGCGTGCTGCGAGGTCGATCAGATAATCGAGGACGAACGGAGCGCGCTTCTGGTAGGCCTGGACCACGAATCCAATGCCGTTCCAGCCCTCGAGGCGAGCGTCGAAGCAGAGCGCCTCCAGGAGGTCGAGCGAGAGATCCAGCCGGTCGGCTTCCTCGGCATCGATATTGATTCCGATGTCGTATTGGCGTGCGAGCATGGTCAACGCGCTTACTCGCGGCAACAACTCGACGAGCACGCGCGTCCTTTGCGCACGCGAGTAGCGTGGATGCAAGGCCGAGAGCTTGATGGAGATGCCGGGACCGTCGTAGATTCCCCGTCCCGCGGCCGCGTTGCCGATCGCATGGATCGCGTGTTCGTAGGCGCTGTAGTAACGCTGCGCGTCTTCGGCGGTGACCGCGGCTTCGCCGAGCATGTCGTAGGAATGGAGAAATCCTTTTATCTCGCGCTTGCGGCCGTTGGCGAGCGCCTGTTCTATCGTCTCGCCGGACACGAACTGCTCGCCCATCAGGCGCATGCCGAGGTCCACGCCCTTGCGGATCAGCGGTTCGCCACCCTTGGCGATCAGGCGTGTCAGCGCGTTTGCCATGCTCGCCTCGCTCGACGTCGCGACCAGCTTGCCGGTGATCATCAGGCCCCAGGTCGCGGCGTTGACGAACAGCGACGGCGCGTTGCTGGCGTGCGCCGCCCAGTCGCCGCCGCCGATCTTGTCGCGAATGAGCGCGTCGCGCGTGGCGGTGTCCGGGATACGCAACAATGCTTCCGCCAGACACATCAGCGCCACGCCTTCCTGACTGGACAGCGAAAACTCCTGAATCAGCGCCTCGACACCGCTGCGGCTGCCCGAGGCGCGCAATGCGGCGACGAGCCGGCGCGCGAGCGACTGCGCCGCATCGGCCACGGGCGCCGAGAGTCGCGCCTGCTCGATCAACGCCGGCACGCACTCCGGCTCGGGCACGCGATAAGCGGCGGTGATGGCTGCGCGCAATGCCGATTGAGAAACGATTTCGCGCTCGAACACCGCGAACGGTCGCGCAGCTTGCATGTTTTCGTTTGCGATGCCCAAGGGAAGATTCCGTCGATCGCGCTATGCGTCGGGATTGACGCTCGACCCCAACCCAAGTTGAGTGCGGGCCACCATCGCTGCCGCCAGATCCGACATCGCCGTTCCGACCGCCTTGAAAAGCGTCAGTTCCTGCGGGTCTCTGCGGCCCGGATGGCGGCCGGCGCATAGATCGGCCAACGTTCCCGCAAGCCGTTCGGCGACAAACGCGCCGCTTCGCAGCGGCTGCAGCAAGTCACCCGATTCGGCGAGTGCGGTCACGGTGTCGACGAAGACCGATGTCC
>DATMNH010000210.1:0-3599 GCA_035568975.1 Casimicrobiaceae bacterium | reverse complement strand
AGCTTTGTGAAAGCAGCGCAGTGTTGTGCAAGACCGACCGCATCACAAGCCCCTACGATCCATCTCAGCAGTTCAAGTGCGCTTGGCGATGGTGCATTTGATTCCGCTACGTCAATAACCGAGGAGGTTTGAGCATGAATTCGACTCGCAATATCCGTGTGGCAAGTCTGGTGATCGGTGGTTTCGCGCTGGGATTGTTGTCGTTTACGTTCCCCGCGGGGGCCGCCACAAGCGATGCCGCCGCAACTCAGCTTCTGACGAAGTACAACTGTCAAGCCTGTCACACCGTGGACAAGAAGGTTGTTGGACCGAGCTACAAGGAGGTCGCAGCGAAGTACGCGGGCGACAGTACGGCGCTCGCCAAGCTCGAACAGAAAGTCAAGAACGGCGGCAGCGGCGCCTGGGGTGCGATCCCGATGCCGCCCAACAACGTTCCTGACGCCGATCTGAAGACGCTGGTTGAATGGATCCTCGCGCTCAAGTAAGAGCGTGAGTCTCTCCATGCTTCTGCGATGTCCGGGTCGACGGCGCTTCTGCCACAGCGCCTGCCTGATCCTTGCTTCCCACCCACAGGGGGGGATATGGCGTCGACCGCTAGGAGGGCAGACTCCTCGACTATCGATCAACTTGAACGGAGGGGCTACGTCACATGAAGGGATTGGAATGGATTCTTGCCTTCCTGCCTGATCCGATCGTAGCGCTTGGTTCCTCCACCAACGTTCCGACGCGCGTAAAAGGAAGGCTCCTCGATCGTATCACTGCGGCGGCCGTATCGATGCTCCTGGGCGGATGCAGTTCCGCGCCGTCGCGAAACATCCTGGGCTCGTACTTCCCGTCGTGGATGATTTGCGCGTTGATCGGCATGGGCGCGACGGTCGCGGTCCGCGCCCTCTTGGCCAAGACCGGCATCGATGCAGTGTTGCCGATGCCGATCGTGGTTTACCTCGCCTTCGCGACGGCTTTTTCACTGGCGATCTGGCTGCTATGGCTCGCCTAGGCGGAGGGTTGCGATGACGGGTCGCCCCGCCTGGCTGGGCCGGCTGATCGCGGCGCTCGCGGTGGCGGCTGCACTCGGCCTCGCCGTCTGGACGCTGGTTGTGATCGACCGGCGTCCGCGCACGCACGACGCGCATCTGTTCGCGTACAGCGCCGGCATGGCGCCCGAAGTCAGCGGACGCATCGTCGGGCTGCACGTGACCAACAACCAGCGAGTGAAACGGGGCGAGCCGCTGGTCGACATTGATCCGGAGCCGTTCGAGCTGCGGGTACGCCAGGCTCGCGCCCAGGTCGCGGCATTGAAAGCGCAGATCAATTTGACCGGGCGGCAGGTGGCCTCGCAACGGTCCGGTGCCGACGCCGCCGCGACTCAGATCAATCATGCGCATGCGCAGCTGGAGCTGGCGCAGGACACGCTACAGCGCCTTGAGCCGCTGCTGGGGAAGGGCTATGTGACCAAGCAGCAGATCGACGAGGCGCGTACCAACGAGCGCAACGCCGCCATCGCCCTGACCGCCACGACCCAGCAGGCCCATCAGGCGCGACAGGCCGTCGGCGACACCGAAAGCCTGATCGCCCAGCTCGCGGGCGCGGAGGCCACCCTGGCGCTTGCGGAACGCGACCTGCGCCTGGCGACGTTGCGCGCGCCGTACGAAGGATCGGTGGTCGGATTGCAGATCGCGGAAGGGGCCTACGCCGTCACCGGTCAACCGCTGTTCACGCTCATCAAGACCGAGAAGTGGTACGCCATCGCCGATTTTCGCGAGACAGAGGTGCCGCATATCGCCGTCGGCGACCGCGCCACGGTGTGGGCGATGGGATCGGACGATCAGCCGATCCGAGGCCACGTCGAAAGCCTGGGCGCAGGTGTACAACCCGAGGATGGCGGTGGGCCCGGATTGCCCGTCGTCGCCCGCACGATAAACTGGGTGGTCGTCGCCCAACGCTTTCCGGTGTGGGTGCGCCTCGACGATCCGCCTCCGCAGTTGACGAGGATCGGCGCGACCGTTTCGGTTCGGGTGCAGCGTGGCGGGAACTGAGACTGCGTCGCGATGGCGCGAGCTGGCGGCGTGGCTGCGCGAGGAGCTCGCGCCACGCCCTGGAAGAATCGCCGCCTGTGCGCGCAGCACCGTGGGCTGCACGATCGTGGTGGTGGTGGCGATGGTGTTCGAGATTCCGTTGCCGGCGTACTCGGCCATGATCGTCCTGTTTCTGAGTCGCGCGGAGTACGTCGGCACGCTGATCACCGCCGCAGGCGGCTCCATCGCCGCGACGGCGGGCGTCGTGCTTTCGCTGCTGTTCTTCATGGTCGACGCGTCGGAACCGGCGTTGCGCATACCTTTGATGGCGGTCAGCACCTTCGTAGGCATGTTCCTGGTCCGCACATCGGCGCTCGGACCGATCGCCTTTCTCGCCGCATTCGTCCTCGTGATCAGTCAAACGCTCATCGACGCGATTCCTTCGACCGAGGCGTTGACCCGCCTGGTGCTCTGGCTCTGGGTGGTGGTGGTGTTTCCGGCGACGCTCACGGCGCTGATCGACCTCGCCTTCGGCAGGAATCCGGGCAGGGTCGCGCTGCAGACCGGCCTGCGTCTGCTCGACTCCGTGACGGCCACGCTGCTGGGGCGCCCATCGGCCGACGCCGGCGACCGGCAAGCCGAGGCGCTCGAGTTGCTCGAGGTGCTGCAGCACGCGCAGATGGCCGACCGGCGTCTGCGTGGACTCGCCGAGATCGATCGTCGATTGATCGAAACCTTGCTCGCGCTGTTGACCTTGCTGGGCGTGCTTCCGAGCGATACGCCGCGAGAGATCCGCGAGTGGCTCGCCAACGTAAGCAGGGAATGCGGCGCAGCGTTGGCATCGAAGGACGCGCCCCTCCCCGCGCCGCGCACGGTGCCTGCAGAACTTCTGCGTGGACTCGATGGGGAGGCCCTTTCGGTGGTCACGGCCATCGCCGATGCGCTCGGCCGTCTTGGCGCCGACATCGCTCGCCGGCGCACGGGTGCCGATGCGCCGGGTGCGTCGGCTGCGTCGGCCAAACCGACCTTGCTGGTGGCCGACGCCTGGAGCAACCCCGAACATGCGCGCTTCGCGCTCAAGACCACGATCGCCGTCGTGGCGTCGTACTTCATCTACACCATGCTCGACTGGCCCAGCACCCGAACCGCGGTGGTGACCTGCTTCTTCGTCGCGTTGGGCAGCCTCGGCGAAACCATGCACAAGCTGACATTGCGCATCGGCGGCGCACTGATCGGTGGCGCGGCGGCCCTTCTCAGCATCGTCTATGTGCTGCCGCAAATGACGGACATCGGCCAGCTCGCTCTGCTCATTGCCGCGGTGTCGGCCGTGAGCGCCTGGGTCACCACCAGCAGCGAGCGCTTGTCCTATCTCGGCGTGCAAATGGGCTTCGCGTTCTTCCTCGGCGTGTTGCACGACTACGGGCCGACGATGGAGCTGACGACGGCGCGCGACCGCATCGTCGGCATCCTTCTCGGCAATGTGCTGATGACGATCGTGTTCAGCACGATGTGGCCGATCAGCGCGCTCGACCGGGCGCGGCAGCTCCTGGCACAGGCTCTTGCCGCGCTCGGCGAATTGGTTCG
>DATMNH010000209.1:0-2296 GCA_035568975.1 Casimicrobiaceae bacterium | reverse complement strand
GGCCTTCGGCGGCGCCCGTGGTCGCACCGACGTGCCGAAAATCGTCGACTGGTACATGGAGGGCAAGATCGAGATTGACCCGATGATCACGCATACCATGCCGCTGCCGGAGATCAACAAGGGCTTCGACCTGATGCAGGAAGGAAAAAGCATCAGGAGTGTGGTCGTGTACTGATATTCGGAACCATCCGTACCAATGGGACCGCCCTGGGCTGTTGGTCGCTGAGATGAGATGCAGGGCGCTCACAGCAGCCCTCGCGCACCAATGAAGAAGCGAATCGCGGAATGCATGGTCGGCACTACGGATGCCGACATCCTTGCGGATCTAAAAGGACTTAGAGATTTGCGTATATAGTAGCACGATAATTGCATGTGAGTCGCTGGATCTTCCGACTGAGAGATTTCATGGATCTGATAGCGATTGTGGTCACGGTTTGTGCGCTGGCGCACCCCGATCACTGCGAGGAGCAGCGGCTCGAATTCATGTGGAACGGCTCGCTGACGCAGTGTGTCATGACCGCCCAGCCCTACATTGCCCAGTGGATTGGCGAGCATCCCAAGTGGAGCGTCAAACGCTATCATTGCGAGTACCCGCACGCTAAAGAGAAGGCCGATGCGGGCGGATCAGCGCGCCAGACGTGACGCTTTTCTCTACAAGATCGGCACCCGGCCGGTCGTCATGGGCACCCAACGCGACGCCGGATTCGGGCGATTCGCGGCCGTCGAGGCGGCGCTTGCGCACGCGCAGCAGTTGGCGATGCACGGTTACGACATCATCGACGTCGGCGCCCGAGTCGACCCGTCCAGGGGCGGCTCCCGTAGCGGAGGCCGAGGAACTTGCCCGGATCGAGCCGGTCCTGGCAGACCTCGCCCGCGCTCTCGACGTGCCAGTGTCGGTCGACACCTACAAATCGACGGTGGCGGCACGCGCGGTCGAGCTTGGCGCCGTCATGGTGAATGACGTCTGGGGCCTGCAGAAGGACCCGGGCATGGCCGACGCCGTTGCCGCCGCCGAGGCGGCAGTGGTTATCATGCACAATCTAGTCGAAAGGGTACGTCAGTCGACATCCTGGATATCCGGCAATTCTTTGCACGTTCACTCGCGCTCGCAGAGAAGGCCGGCAATGCGCCATCACGCATCATCCTTGATCTCGGCATCGCATTTGCCAAAAGCGCACGCCAGAACGCCGAAGTGATCGCGCGACTTCCGAGTTGCAGGATTTGGGCCGTCCGATCCTCATCGGTGCGTCCAGAAAGGCGTTTCTTGGTTCGCTGATCGCGGGCAGGGTGGACTCGTTGGAACGATCGCTGCCAGTCGCGCCGCGCTTGCCGCGGGCGCCTTTCGTGTTCACGACGTCGCCGAACACGTGCTGCATTGAAAGTCTTTCACGCCATCCGGCATTCACCGGCAGGCCCGCCAGCCGTGACGTTGTTCGCCCGCCAATAGGGTCGTTCGTCTAACGACGCGGTATCCGCTCTCAGATGCCCAGTGTCGCGATCGTCTGCGGCAACTCGCGCATCGCAGAAAGGACGTGCCGAGCTCCGGCGTCGGCGAGCCGCCGGACAACATCGGATGGCACGTGCCCGGCGCGGTGAAGCCTATGGCCGTTGTCCCTGAGGCAACCGCCCCCTGTCACGCCCAGCAGCGAATCTTCGATTACAGCGCAACGCCCATCGTTCGCCCAGCAAGGAGATAGCGACAGCTGGCGCTGAAGATGTGTCCGTCGAACAGGGGTGTGAGGACCGGTGACGTCGAGTGACCAGGGAACGCGCTCGAACGAGGACGAGGTGAGGACACCGGGAATTCGTTGCCCGGGAGCAGCCAGCGCCAAAACGTTCGTCAAGCTGCGTCCGACAATGTCCGGATGGCACAGGTCGTTGTCATTGGATGGCCAAGTTCCGACGTCATCTCTGACAGAAGCCCGTTGGAGAGAAGCTGGGGAGTCAACAAGCACTCCGTCGCAATCGAAGATCATGAGATCCATGGTGAACCGGCTACCGGACGGGCCGTTACGATCAACTGCCGCCAAGACATCCCAGCGCGGATATCATAGTTTCAACGAAAGTACGGCGCAGTGGTTTACCCCAGGAAACGGACCATGAATGGCGTGGAAACGTTGTCATTGCTGGCAAGGATCGCGCTGCTCGCCGCCGGTGCATACTCGTCGGCGCGCGCGGACAATCTCAACGACTACCCGACCGCCGCGCGGGTCGATTATGTGTTCGGTTGCATGAAAGCCAATGGCGAGACGCAACATACGCTCGATCAGTGTTCGTGCTCGATCGACATCATCGC
>DATMNH010000208.1:0-19645 GCA_035568975.1 Casimicrobiaceae bacterium | reverse complement strand
AGATAACCAATGACGGGCAAGTCGCCGAGGAACGGAAGCTTGGTGACGTCGTTGTTGACCGTTTCTTCGTAGATGCCGCCGATCACCGCGGTGTCGCCGTTGTTGACCGCAATCTGCGTGATGACATTCTTGGTGTCGATCTCAGGCACGGTGAAGCCGTTGCCGAGGTTAACCAGCTGCCCGACCGAATCCTTGCGAATTTCCACCGTCATGATGACTCGGTTGTCCGGGGTGATCTGCGGCGTCACGTCGAGCCGGAGCACGGCTTTTTTGAACTGCACCGTCGCCGGACTATTGGCGGAGCCCGGGGTCACATATGGAATCTCGGTGCCCTGCTCGATGCTCGCCTTCTGGTTGTCCGCGGTCACGACGCGCGGGCTGGAGACGACCTTGCCGCGGCTGTCGGCTTCGAGTGCCGATAACTCGAGATTGATCAGGTTGCCGCTGCCCAGGTTGATCAGCGTCAGCGCAACCTGTCCCGCCGGATTGGGAACCGGCAAGTTGACATTCAGCTGCGGCGAATCCGAATAACCCGGGCTCGCAATCCCGGATGCAATCTCGTACGGCGTCGCGGTGCGCGTATCACGGGTAAGCGTGGTTCCAGTCGTGGTCACTACGGGTTGCGTGTTAAGGCTGCCGCCGATCCCGCCCGCGTACCGCTTGTTGAGCGTGAAGCCGGTCTGCATTCCAAAGCGAACGCCGAGCTGGCGGCTGAATTTGTCGTCGGCGACGACAATGCGGCTCTCAATTACGACCTGGCGCACCGGAGTATCGACCTGACGAATAATCCTTCGCACCTCTTCGAGACGGGAGGCGGTGTCCGACACGAACAGGAGGTTGCTGCGCGGGTCGAGGATCGCAACGCCGCGCTTCGAGATTATCGAGCCCTGGCCGCCGGTGGTGCCGCCGGTTTGCCCGGCACCACCGGAGCGGTTGGAGGAAATGAGATTGAGCAGATCCTGTGCCTTGATGTAGTTCAACTGGAACGACTCAGTCACCAAGGGCTCCAGCTCGCTGATCTGCTGCTGGGCCTCGAGCTGCTGCTTTTCCTTGAGCGCAAGCTCCTCGCGCGGGGCGATCAGAACGACGTTGCCGTTCTTGCGCATGTCGAGGCCCTTGGTCTGCATGATGATGTCCAGCGCCTGATCCCAGGGAATGTCCTTGAGCCGCAGCGTCAGGCTACCGGTCACCGTATCGCTGGTGATGATATTCAGGCCCGTGAAATCGGCGATCACCTGCAGTACGGCACGTACCTCGACATTCTGGAAGTTAAGCGACAGCTTCTCGCCCTTGTAGCCGGCGCGCGTGCCTTGGGTCAGCTTGTTCGGATCTTCCTGAATGGGCTTGATCTCGACGATGAACCGATTGTCGGTTTGGTAAGCCGAGTGTTCCCAGAGTCCCTTCGGCTCGATCACTATGCGCGCGTTTCCGCCCTGCGAGAACGTGTCGACCGTGACCACCGGAGTGGCGAAGTCGCCGACGTCCAGCCGCCGCTCGAGATTGCGCGGCACCGTCGTCTTGATGAAATCGACGATCAATGTCTTGCCTTGCTGCCGGATATCGATTCCGGTCGTACTGTCCGACAATTCGACGACAACACGGCCTTCGCCGTTCTTGCCACGCCGGAAATCGACGTCGCGAAGCACGTGCGTTGCCTCGCCCGGCCGCGCTTCGGCGAACCTTGAGACCGTCGGTGTATCCGCCGTCAAGCCGGCCTGCTCGGTCAGAGTCACCAGCACCGTGTTGCCCTCGATCTGCGTTTCGAAGGTCTGCGGTTTGTTTAGATTGAAGACCACGCGAGTGCGGTTTCCCGCCTGAACCACGTTGACGCTGCGCAGCGCCGAGTCGCCAACCTCTTGCGCCGAGCGACCGAGCGCGTTGCCGGTCTCGGGAAAATCGAGCGCAATGCGCGGCGGATTGTTGATCGCGAATCCGGCCGGTGGATTGGCGAGCGGAGCCTTCAAGGTGAACTTGACGACCGTGCGCCCGGAGCTTCCCTTGGACACGGTCAGCCCCTCGATGCTGTTCCCGGCCTGCGCGAGCGCGTGGCCAATTCCCAGAATAACGAGGGCCGCCCCGAGGGCGGCGGCGCCACCCCAGGCGCGCCAGCGCGGTCGATTCAATGTAGTGGATGGCACCGAGCTCATTTGCGTCGCTCCTGTCTTTGATCCGCCTCCGCGAGCTGGATGGTGCTCGATCGCTCCGTCCAGTCGCCGGCGCCGTCCTGCACCAGCTCCTTGAGCTTGATTTCGGCATCTTCAATTCCCACGACCACGCCGAAATTCTGCCCCATATAGTTGCCGACCCTGACCTGATAGACATCCTTGTCGGTCGTGCGCACCAGCGCAAATCTGCTCTTGCCGCGTTGCAAGGTGCCGACCATCGCCAATGATTCCAACGGGAAAGCCTCCAGCGGCTCCTTGCGGCGATTTAGGTCCGGTGCGAGCTTGCTGGCACCCTTTAATGGTTCGATCTTGCGCGGACGAAAAGGATCGGGCAGGTCAAACGCGTTGTATGCAAAAGGCTCATACGGTTTTACCTGCGGCAACGGGTCGAGCTTGCCCTTGACCCCCTTGCCCTGCTCCTGCATCCACGCTTTCAGGTCCTCGTGCTGTCCGCCGCATCCAGCGATGCAGACGGCTACGGCGAGACACGCTGCCACTCGCCCGATCATTTTTTGCCCTTGTCCTTCGCATCCTTCGCCGCCTTGCGCTGTTTCGCGACTTCTTCCTCGTCGAGGTAGCGATAGGTCTTGGCCGTCGCTTCCATGGTCAGCGTACCCTTGTCGTTGACGATACCGACATCGTTCAGGGTCACGATTCGCGGCAGTTGAGCGACGTCGCTCGCGAATGCTCCCATGTCGTGATAATTGCCGGTGATCCGGACGCTGATTGGCAGCTCGGCATAAAAATCGGCCATGCGCTCCTGTGTCGCCGGCCTGAATAATTCGAATTGCAAACCGCGCCCGAGCCCGGCCTGGTTGATGTCGGTCAGCAGCGCATCCATCTCGGATTTATTGGGCAGTTGCTTCAGCAGCGCGCCGAAAGATTGCTCGATTTCCTTAAGCTGCTGCACGTACAGGTCGAGGTTGACCGCCTTGGCTTTCTTGGACGCGTAGGCCTCTCGCAGCTTGACCTCCTCGTCCTGGGCCTTGTCCAGCGCCTCGAACTGGTCGCGCCAGTCAAAAAACGCTCCCGCCACGAGGATGAGGAAGAACAGCACGCCGAGAATCATGATCTTGGGAAGCAGCGGCCAATTGCCGGCATCGCGGATATTCAGCCGGCGAATGTCGTCGAGCGTCATGCCTTGCCCCCCTTAGCTGCCGGCGCGCCTGGCGCGCCTGGGGCTTTTCCGGGTGCGCCCGAAGCGGTCGAGTCGGTCAGCCGTTTGACCTGGAGGTTGAGGGTGAACTCATTGATCTTCTGCTTTTCCAGCGGCACCGACTTGATCTCGACGAGTTCCGGCGAGGCAAGCCAAGGCGAGCTTTCGATGTTGCGCATCAGCGTCGAGACCCGGGCGTTGGACTGCGCGTAGCCGACCAGCGTCACGCGGCCGCCGGTTTGCTTCACGGATCTGAGATACAACCCGTCGGGCAGCTGCCGCACCAGTTGGTCGAGCAGGTGCACCGCTTCGGTACGATTGGCTTGCAGCGTCTCGACGATCTGCTTGCGAGCCAGCAGCGCCTGCGTCTGCTCGCGCAGCTTGTCGATTTCCTTGATCTGCTCGTCGAGCTTCGCGATTTCCTCCTGCAGCAGCTTATTTCGGCTGCCCTGGTTGTCGATGCGCGCGGCGATCACCACGTGAACCAAGCCGACCACGGCGATGCCCAAGACCGCAAGTCCGATCGCCATCGATATGAACTGGCGCTGCCGCGCGTGACGCTTTTGCTCACGGTGAGGCAGTAGGTTGATGCGAACCATGGCTACTCGAAGCCCCTGAGGGCCAAGCCGCAGGCGATGAGCAGCAGCGGCGCGTCGGCGGCGAGCTGTCGAGGACGGACACGATCGGACCCGGACATGCTTGCGAACGGGTTGGCGACGATGGTATTGACCCCCGCTCGCTTGGCCACCAGTTCGTCCAGGCCCGGGAGCAGCGCGCAGCCGCCGGCGAGCACGATCTGGTCCACCTGGCTGTAGGAGGTCGAGGTGAAGAAGAACTGCAGCGCGCGCGTCACCTCGAGCGCGAGGGTTTCCATGAACGGCTGCAGCACATCGGCGTCATAATTCTCCGGCAGACCGGCATTTTTCTTCGCCGATTCGGCTTCTTCCGGTGATAAATTAAACGCTCGCTGGATATCGTGTGTAAGCTGGTTGCCGCCAAACGCCTGATCCCGCGAAAACAGGATCTGATTGTTGCGCAGGACGTAAAAATGCATGACATGTGCGCCGATGTCGACGAGGGCGATGTTCTGGTCGCGGCCATTGGCCGGAAGCGACGGCGAAATCATCACGAACGCTTCTTCAGTGGCGTAGGACTCGACGTCCATGACCCGGGGCTTGAGACCGGCAGCGTCGGCGATCGCCACGCGGTCCTCGACCTTTTCCTTGCGCGAGGCCGCGATCAGAACTTCGACTTCCTCGGGGTTGTTGGCCGCCGGCCCGAGAATCTGGAAATCGAGGTTGACCTCGTCGAGCGCAAAAGGAATGTACTGATTCGCCTCGGCCTCGACTTGGAGCTCGAGCTCCTCCTCGGTCTGGCCCGCCGGAACGATGATTTTCTTGGTGATCACCATCGCGGTCGGCAACGCCATCGCGATGTTGCGGTTTCGGCTGCCCAGGCGCTTGTGCGCCCTGCGCAGCGCCTCGGCCACCTGATCCAGATTGGCGATATTGCCGTCGGCAACCACATCCTTGGGCAGCGGCTCGATCGCATACCGTTCAAGCCGGTAGGAGCCTTTTCCCGTTTCCGAAAGCTCGACCAGCTTGAGCGCAGACGAGCTAATATCGACGCCAATGAGCGGCGGCGATTTCGTCTGCAGAAAAGCAAATGCAGAATCGAGTTTTTCTTTCAGCATCGGAATTTTAGGCGAATTACATATAAACTACTTTAAATAGTAGCAGTAAGTATAAAGCATGTAAAACTGTTTTTTTCAAGTTTATTTTGGCGCCTAACCCTGCATATAATCGCACGTCCCGCCCCGTCGCCCGGTAACTTTCATTCACCCATGCTAAAACGCTGGCTCATCTATCTGGCGTCCGTCCTGTTTGGGTTGGCGCTGGTCGGGGCCCTATTGGTAGCGTTCGTCTTTGCGCTCCTTTATCCCACTTTACCGTCGCTTGAGACGCTGACCGACTATCAGCCCAAGATCCCGCTGCGGATCGTCTCGGCGGAAGGCGCGCTGCTGGGAGAATTTGGCGAGGAGCGGCGGGCCATCATCAAGATCAAGGATGTGCCCGACTTGATGCGCCAGGCGATCCTCGCTGCCGAAGACGAGCGGTTCTATCAGCACGGCGGGGTCGATTATCTCTCGGTCCTTCGGGCGGCCCTGGCCAACGCGACCGGTGGAACCCAGCAAGGGGCCGGAACCATCACCATGCAGGTCGCGCGCAACTTTTTCCTGACCCGAGAGCGAACGCTCACTCGCAAACTACGTGAGGTTCTGCTTGCCTACAAGATCGAGAACAATCTGTCGAAAGACGAGATACTCGAACTCTATGTCAACCAGATTTTTCTCGGGCAACGCGCCTACGGCTTTGCCGCGGCTTCGCAGATCTACTTCGGCAAGCCACTATCCCAAGTCAGCATCGCGGAAGCCGCGATGCTGGCCGGATTACCCAAGGCTCCATCGGCCTACAACCCGGTCGCGAACCCGAAACGTGCTCAGTTACGCCAGTTCTATGTTCTTCGGCGAATGCACGATTTGCGCTTCATCAACGATGTGCAATTCAAGCAGGCCCAGGAAGCGCCCCTGGTCGTCCGGCAGACGCTCAAGGACAACACGGCGCATGCTGAATTTATCGCCGAAATGGTCCGCCTGGCGATGATCGACGCCTATGGGGAGGAGAGTTATACGCGCGGCCTCACCGTCCATACGACCATCCGCAAAGCCGATCAGGATGCTGCGTACGCTGCCGTGCGCCGGGGCGTGTTCGAGTACGATCGGCGCCACGGCTATCGGGGACCCGAGGCTTTTATCAGCCTTCCCTCGGACCCTGCCCAGCTCGAGGACGCGCTCGACCGGGCCTTCGAGGACACCACCGACAGCGAAAACCTGGTCGCGGCCATCGTACTGGAGGCAACGCCTGTCGAGGTCAAGGCCGTGCAAAGCGACGGCGAAGTAATCGCTATCACCGGAGACGGACTCAAATTTGCCGCACGCGCGCTTGGCGACAAGGCCGCCTCCGCGATACGCATCCGCCGCGGCGCACTGATCCGCGTCGGCCAGGACGAAAAAGGCCGCTGGCAGATCGTGCAGATGCCGCAGGTCGAGGCCGCGTTCGTGTCACTGCGGCCCAGCGACGGAATGATTTATTCGCTGGTAGGAGGATTTGATTTCGACCGCAGCAAGTTCAACCATATAACACAGGCATTTCGACAACCCGGGTCCGCCTTCAAGCCGTTCATCTACTCCGCCGCGCTGGAAAAGGGATTCAGCCCGGCAACGGTCGTCAACGACGCGCCGCTGTATTTCGATTCTGGCCAGACCGGAGGCGACGCTTGGGAGCCGAAAAATTACGATGGCAAGTTCGAGGGGCCGATGCGGCTGCGCAACGCGCTGATGCGCTCGAAGAATCTGGTGACGGTGCGGGTGATGCAGGCGATCGGACCGAAGTATGCTCAGGACTACATCGCGCGTTTCGGCTTTGACCCCAAGCTCCACCCGCCTTATCTGCCGATGGCACTGGGAGCGGGCGCGGCGACACCGCTGCAGATGGTCGGCGCCTATTCGGTTTTCGCCAATGGCGGCTACCGCATAGTCCCCTATCTTGTCGCGCGTGTCGTCGACGCCCGGGGAACCGTCCTGTCGATTGCCGAACCCGCGGTGGCCGGCGAGAACGCGGAGAGAGCGATCGATCCCCGCAACGCATTCATCATGACCACCATGCTGCGCGACGTCGTCCGCGCCGGGACGGGCGCCAGGGCCATGCAGCTCGGGCGGCAGGATCTCGCCGGTAAAACGGGCACCACCAATGAAAGCGTCGACGCCTGGTTCTGCGGCTTCAACGCGGCGATGGTGGGTGTCGCCTGGATCGGCTACGACCAGCCGAAAACGCTGGGGCCCCAGGAGACGGGTGCCGCCGCGGCGCTGCCGATTTGGATGGCATTCATGAGCAAAGCCTTGAAAGGCGTTCCCGAGGTGCCGCTCAAACCGCCCGAGGGTATCGTCGTCGCGCGCATCAACCCGGAGACAGGCATGCGTGAAGCCGAAGGAGCCGGCATCCCTGAATATTTCTACGCCGAGTTCACTCCGCGTCGGGACGAAACCACCGCGGCGCAAGGCAGGGAATCTCCGCGGGAAATCCGCAATCAGCTCTTCTGAGCTCCGGTGATCCCGTGTCTCGTCCGGACTCTTTGGCCACGCAGCGCACCCGTGTGCGAATCGCCCAGGCGACCGCACGGCTGATCGCCGAGCACGGCCTCACCGACTGGGCAGCTGCTAAAAGAAAGGCCTGCCGCGAGCTCGGATTGCCCGAGCGGGCGACTCTTCCCGCGAACGACGAGGTCGAGCAGGCGTTGCATGATTACAACACTCTCTTCCGGCACCTCTCGCAGCCGCTATCGCTTCGAGCGCAGCGTGAAGCAGCCATGAAGTGGATGGATGACCTTTCCCGTTGGCATCCGGTGCTCATCGGGGGGGCCGCAGCGGGGTGGGCAACGGAGCACAGCGACGTTCACCTCGAGCTCGAGGCCGAAGACCCCAAGGAAGTCGAGCTTGCCCTGATCAATGCCGGAGTGGAATACGCGGCGGCGGCCGCGACCGACTCGTCTCGCGTCGAATTGCGAATCGACGGCGACGACTGCGGAATCCGGTTGTCGATCCTCTCGCCGCTTCAGCGTCGCAATCGGCCGCGCCGTGACGACGCGCGCTTGTCGTCAGCCGAATTGCGAGCGCTCCTCCGGGACTAGTCGCCCGCAACGCCCAATTCGATACTGTCGGGCTTACGGCTCAGTATCGAATCGGACGTTACAGGCCGCTAGCTAGCCGCCGTCCTTGAGCCACACCGCGGCAGCGATCGCAAAGTAAGTCAGGATGGCGTCCGCACCGGCCCGCTTGAACGCAAGGAGCGCTTCCATGGCGCAGGCACGCTCGTCGAGCCATCCGTTGCCGGCAGCGGCCTTGAGCATCGCATACTCGCCGCTGACCTGATACACCGCCGTGGGTACGCCAAAAGTGTCTTTGACTCGACGCACGATGTCCAGATACGGCAGGCCGGGCTTCACCATGATCATGTCGGCGCCTTCCTGCAGATCGAGATAAACCTCCCATAAGGCTTCGTCGGCGTTGGCGGGATCCATCTGGTAGGTATGCTTGCCGCCGCTGCCAAGATTGGCCGCGGAGCCGACGGCATCGCGGAACGGCCCGTAAAAGCTCGACGCATACTTGGCCGAATAAGCCAGGATGCGCGGCTTGTCGAAACCCGCTTGATCGAGTGCGGACCGCAGCGCACCGACGCGTCCGTCCATCATGTCCGAAGGCGCAAGTATGTCGACACCGGCCTCGGCATGGCATAGTGCCTGGCGGGTCAAGGCAACGACGGTCGGATCGTTTGCCACGTAGCCGGTCTCGTCGAGCAAGCCGTCCTGCCCGTGGCTGGTATACGGATCGAGCGCGATGTCGGTCATGATCCCCAACGCCGGAAAGCGCGCCTTCAGCGCCCGGACCGCGCTTGGCACCAGGCCCTTGGAATCCCAGGCCGCTTTGGCGTCCAGCGATTTTAGACTCGCGTCGATGACCGGAAACAGCGCCATCGCAGGAATATCCAACTCGACACAGCGCTCGGCGTCGCGGAACAGCAGATCGACGCTCTTGCGCGAAACGCCGGGCAGGGACGACACCTGCTCTTCGCGTTTGCTGCCTTCGAGAACAAATACCGGATAGATGAAATCGGCGCTGGAAAGCGTGGATTCGCGCATCAGGCGGCGCGAAAATTCGTCGCGACGCATGCGGCGAGGGCGCCGCCCGGGAAATTTTCCGACGAAGTTCATGGCTTTGCTTTAGGTGGGTTATCCAAATCGGGGGAAGCCGGATCGTAGCGCGCGGTCAAGCTCGTGAGCAACCGCGCAGCACGCCTTTCGACCTTGTCCGCGGTCAAAAAGGCAGCCGCACATTCGCGCGGAACTTTTTGCAAGAGGCCGAAGTCTCACCTGCAGACGGTTACACGTCTCCCGCTTCCCTCCCTGAGCGGGTGCCCTTCGGTTGCGTGAACTCACCGGCCGAAGGGCGTTCTTAAGGCCCCGTGTCACTCCCCTTGACGCTGGGCCTTTCTTTTTTCTCTACCGGATGCAGGCTCCTTCTACGCCATCCGTAATCCCGAGCAAGGCTGCGATGACGGCTTCCGCTTCGGCAAGCCCGGATCGCGGCATTGCCGAGAACAACTGTACGCCGGTTTGCGCCGAGTAGATGCCGTAATCCTCGGCCAGCGCATGGCGCACGGTTTCGAGCATCCTGCGTTGTTCGCCGGTGGAAAGCTTGTCCGACTTGGTCATGAGGATGTAGAGCGACCGGCCCGTCGGCAGGAACCATTCGATCATGCGCCGATCCAATTCGGTTAGCGGGCGGCGCGCGTCCATCACCAGCACCAGGCCCGCGAGAACTTCACGTTGTGCGAGGTAGCGGGCGAGAAACTCCTGCCAGTAGCGCCGTATCTCGAGCGGCACCTTCGCATAGCCATATCCCGGCAGATCCGCGAGCAGCGCGCCCGATTTCAAACGAAAGAAGTTGATGTGCTGCGTGCGCCCCGGCGTCTTGCTGACGAATGCAAGCCGGGTGTGATTCGCCAGCGCGTTGATCGCGGACGACTTTCCGGCATTGGATCGTCCCGCAAAGGCGACCTCCGGCGCTCCCTCCGCCGGCAGCTGCGACCAGTCTGCGGCGGTGGTCAGAAATTCGGCGTGATGAAACGGGTGCGCGCTGCGCGCGCCTGGCCCCGCGCGAGCTACATTCGGTACAATGTGACGTTTGCGTCGCTTGCCGTCTGGTGAATGCATAGTCCGAGTTTGACGCCGGTGATGGTCGCAGTGAAGCAGGCGAACAGACCACGGTGACAGGGAGCAAAGAAAAGTGAAATGCCGGTTGCTGATCGCGGCCACGTCGGTCGCGTTGGGCTTGTCTGTCTCCTTGGCCTCATTTGCGGCAGGCGCGGAAGGGGTGATTCAGGGTGCGGCTCCCAAGCCCGACCTCGCGAAAGCGCAGCAGATCGTCAGTCAGGTATGCGCCGCGTGTCACGGCGCCGACGGCAACAGCGTGAGCCCGCCGAATCCAAGCATTGCGGGGCAGCACGCCGAGTATATTACCTTGCAATTGATGCACTTCCAGAGTGGAATTCGCACCAGCGCGGTGATGCAGGCGATGGTGGCAAAGCTGACGCCGGAAGACATGCGCTCGCTCGGGGTCTTTTTCGCTCAGCAGAAAGCCAAACCATCGGCGGCGAAAGATCGGGAACTGGTCGCCGCCGGACAAAAGATCTTTCGCGGCGGCAATGCGAGCAGCGGATTGCCTGCCTGTGCCGCGTGTCACTCTCCCGATGGAGCAGGCATTCCGAAGCGATATCCGCGCGTGGGAGGCCAATACGCCGACTACACCTTGGCGCAACTGAAGGCATTCAAGGCGGGAGAGCGTGGAGCGGACAAGGACGGCAAGGACGTCAACGGAAAAGTGATGGCAGAGATCGCGTCCAGAATGAGCGAGCGTGAAATGCAGGCGGTGGCGGAGTTCACGTCGGGCTTGCACTGACGAAAGTGCGTCGCGGCAGGAAGGGCGGCCTGAACCTCCGACCTCTTGCTTGCGACACTTAAAGGGTGGCTCGAAACGCCGCCCTTTTTATTGCCGTACAGAGGCCCGTACATGGCCGCAAGCATCGCCTCGCTGTACGTATATCCCGTCAAGAGCTGCCGCGGAATCGCGCTTGAAAGCTCGCCGGTGGGCGAGCGCGGACTGACTTTCGACCGCGAATGGATGATCGTCGATGGCGACGGTCGATTCGTCACGCAGCGTGACGTGCCGCGACTGGCGCTGATCGAGCCGTCGCTGACCACCGCGGCGCTGGAGCTTAGGGCGCCCGGCGGCGGGCGATTGGCCGTGCCATTCAGCATCGGCGGGGCGACCCGGCCGGTAACAGTATGGCGCGACGACGTTCCGGCCGTCGATCAGGGCGACGAAGCGGCAGCGTGGCTATCGTCTGCGCTGCAGCGACCGCTTCGTCTTGTGCGGTTCGACCTCGCGGTTCGGCGGTATTGCAACGTGACCTATGCCGGTGATTCGGGCGCGCACACGGCGTTTGCGGACGCTTACCCACTGCTGATCCTTTCCGAGGCATCGCTTGCCGATCTCAATTCGCGCCTCGAAGAGCCGCTACCGATGAATCGATTCCGTCCCAACGTGGTTTTGTCTGGAATTGACGCCTACGATGAGGATCACATCGATGAGATTCGCGTCGGCGGCCTCGCGTTCAAGCTGGTCAAGCATTGCACGCGCTGCCAGATTACGACGACGGACCAGAGCACCGCCGTCGTCGGCACGGAACCGCTATCGACGCTGGCCCGCTACCGGATGAACGCGGAGCTTGGAGGCGTGACGTTCGGCATGAACGCGATCGTCGCTGCCGGCGCTGGCCTTGCCATCCATCGCGGAGATAGAGCGAGCTGCGCTCTCAAGTTCTGATCTCCGGGGCAATCGAGTGGAGGTGGGCGCAGCTCGGCGAACTCAAGCCATGCAGGCATGAAGCATTTCTTCCCACGGCGGCAGAGCGAATCCGAAAGTGTCGGCGAACTTGCCGCTGGCAAGCACCGAGTGCCGCGGCCGCCTTGCGGCGGTTGGATATTCCGCACTAGTGATCGGCACCACACGCGGGCGATCTGCGCCGGCAAAAATCGCGCGCGCAAAGTCGAACCAGCTGGTGCTGCCGCCGGCGCTCAAATGATAGAGCCCGGCGCGCTCGGCGAGCTCCGCGCCGCCGCGGCCCACGAGCACCGCAGTCGCGTCCGCCAAGGACCGCGTCCAGTTGGGTGTGCCTATTTGATCGGCGACGACTCTCAGCTCCTCGCGCTCGGCGGCAAGTCTTCGCATGGTCGTCAGGAAATTCTGGCCGCGAAGTCCGTAGACCCAGCTGGTGCGCAGCACCAGACTTGGCCCACCGGCTGCCGCGATCGCGCGCTCTCCGCCGAGCTTGCTGCGACCGTAGGCATTGATCGGATGGGGGACGGCTTGCTCGTCGTACGGCACCGTGGCTTCGCCATCGAAAACGTAGTCGGTCGAGTAGTGAATGAAGAGCGCGCCTGCTCGTTTGGCTTCCTCGGCTAGAATGCCGGGAGCCCGGGTATTGATGGCGTCGGCCTGGCCTGGCTCGCTTTCCGCGCGATCGACCGCGGTATAGGCAGCGGCATTGACGATCAGCCGCGGCCGCACACTGCGCACCGCGGCCACCACCGCGTCCGCGTCCGCCAGATCGAGCGCGGCACGGTCCAACGCAACGACCTCGCCGTACGCAGGCAGCACGCGCGCGAGCTCGAAACCCAGCTGTCCCGCCGACCCGATGAGCAGAATCGTCGGACGCGTCACGGATACGCGTCAGCGCGCGAGAACGGCGTTCCGGCGGCATCCTTGGCGGCCAGCGTCGGCGCTTGCTGCAGAGGCCACGCGATGCGGAGCGCGGAATCATTCCACAGCAGACTGCGCTCGAATTCCGGATACCAGTAATCCGTGGTCTTGTAGAGAAACTCCGCCGCTTCCGAAAGCACGAGAAAGCCGTGCGCGAACCCCGGCGGAATCCACAGCATCTGCTTGTCGCGCGCGGACAGTGTCATGCCCATCGAGCGCCCGAAGGTCGGCGAGCTTCGCCTCATATCGACCGCGACGTCGTATACCTCGCCCGAGATGACCCTGACCAGCTTGCCTTGCGCGTGCTCGATCTGGTAATGCAATCCGCGCAACACGCCTCGCGCGGAACGGGAGTGGTTATCCTGGACGAATTCGACATCGATCCCGGCCTGGGCAAACGCCCGGCGATTGTAGCTTTCGAGAAAAAAGCCGCGCGCATCTTCGAAAACGCGAGGCTCGATCAGCAGCACATCAGCGAGCGCCGTCGGCGTGACCTTCATCGATACCACCCCTTCGTCAACGCACCAACGGTTCGCGCAGCAAGCCGAGCAGGTAGCGGCCGTACGCGTTTTTTGCCATGGCGTTGCCGAGCATCTCCAGACGGGCCGCGTCGATATAGCCCAGGCGATATGCGATCTCCTCCGGACACGCGATTTTCAGGCCCTGCCTGCGCTCTATGGTGGCGATGTACTGCCCGGCTTCGAGCAGCGATTCGTGCGTGCCGGTGTCGAGCCAGGCCATGCCACGTCCCATCACCTCGACCGCCAACTCACCGTCGTCGAGGTAGACTTTGTTGACGTCGGTGATCTCGAGCTCGCCGCGCGCGGAAGGTTTGAGCGACGCGGCAACGTCGAGCACCCGGTTGTCGTAAAAATACAGCCCTGTCACCGCGTAGCGCGATTTCGGTTGTGCCGGCTTTTCTTCCAGAGTGAGCACCCGGCCGGCGGAGTCGAACTCGGCGACGCCGTACCGCTCGGGGTCGGCCACGGGATAGGCGAAGATCGTGGCGCCTTCATCGCGAGCGGCGGCGCGCTCGAGCATCGGCTGCAGATCGTTGCCGTAGAAAATATTGTCGCCGAGCACCAGCGCGGGAGCGTCGCCGCCGACGAATGAGCGTCCGATGAGAAACGCCTGCGCAAGTCCGTCCGGCGACGGCTGGACTGCATAGCGGAGGTTCACGCCCCAGCGCGCTCCGTCGCCGAGAAGCTGCGCGAATCGCGGCGTATCGTCCGGAGTCGAGATCAGCAGGATGTCGCGAATGCCCGCCAACATCAGCGTCGACAGGGGATAGTAGATCATCGGCTTGTCGTAAACCGGCAGCAGCTGTTTCGAGATTACCTGTGTCACCGGGTAGAGCCGGGTCCCCGAGCCGCCGGCGAGGATGATGCCCTTGCGCATCTCACGCGACCTCGGCCGCGTAGTTGAGCGAGATCCAGTGCTTGTACTCGCCGCTGGTGACCGCGGCCAGCCATGCGGGATTGTCGAGATACCAGGCAACGGTGCGCGCGATTCCCGACTCGAACGTCTCGCTCGGCTCCCATCCCAGCTCGCGGCGAATCTTCGACGCATCGATTGCGTAGCGGCGATCGTGTCCCGCGCGGTCCTTGACGAAGGTTATCAGCGATTCGGCATGGCATCCCGGCTTCTGCTCACCGAGAACGCGGCAAAGCGTGCGCACCACGTCGATGTTGGCGATCTCGGCGTTGCCGCCGACGTTATAGGTCTCACCCGGGCGTCCCCGTTCCAGCACCGTTCGGATCGCTGCGCAATGATCGCCGACGTAGAGCCAGTCCCGCACGTTTCCGCCATCGCCATAGACGGGCAGCGGCTTGCCGGCCAGTCCGTTGTGCAGCATCAGGGGAATCAATTTTTCAGGGAACTGCCGCGGCCCGTAGTTGTTGGAGCAGTTAGTGGTCAATGTCGGAAGGCCGTAGGTGTGATGGTAGGCGCGCACCAGATGATCCGCAGACGCCTTCGACGCGGAGTACGGGCTGTTGGGTGCGTAGGAATTCGTCTCCGCGAACGAGGGGGCCTCCGGCTCGAGCGAGCCGTAGACTTCATCAGTCGAGATGTGCAGGAAGCGAAATCGGGCGCGCTCGTCGGCTGTCAGCGCCGTCCAGTAGGCGCGCACCGCGTCGAGCAGCACAAATGTGCCGACAATATTGGTGGCGATGAAATCCGCGGGCCCATGAATCGAGCGATCGACGTGGCTCTCCGCTGCGAAGTTGACGATGGCGCGCGGCCGGTGTGCGCCGAGCAAATGCAGGACCAGCTCGCGATCACCGATGTCGCCGTGGACGAATATGTGTCGCGCATCGCGTTTAAGCGAGGCGAGATTGCCGAGATTGCCGGCGTAGGTCAGCTTGTCGAGGTTGATGACCGGCTCGTCGCTGCAGTCGAGCCAGTCGAGAACGAAATTGGCACCGATGAACCCGGCACCTCCGGTCACCAGAATCATGCGAACTCCATGCGCCGCGGACGCTCGCGCGCATTTTTCTCAAGGGCGGCATATTATCATGCGCGCTCAAGACGACTCACCTTCGACGTAGTACTCGCGATACCACTGCACGAAGCTGGCGAGGCCGACATGCAGCGGAGTCGACGGCGCGAAGCCGATGGCGGCGGCGAGTCGCTCGATCGACGCAAACGTCGCCGGCACGTCTCCTGGCTGCATGGGCTCGTACTCCCTGATTGCGCGCACGCCGAGAAGGCGCTCCAGCTCACTGATGAACGTTTCGAGCTCGACGGCGGTGTGGTTCCCGATGTTGTAGATCGCGCTGGGGGCAACGCTCGGCGTCGCCGCTACCGGCGGCCGCGACAACACGCGCACGACACCTTCGACGATGTCGTCGATGTAGGTAAAGTCGCGCTGCATCCTGCCGAAGTTGAAGACTTTGATCGGCCGACCCTCGAGCATCGCGCGCGTGAACAGCATCGGCGACATGTCCGGTCGCCCCCAGGGTCCGTAAACGGTGAAAAAGCGCAGCCCGGTCGCCGGCATGCCGTAAAGATGACTGTAACTGTGCGCCATCAACTCGTTGGCTTTTTTCGTCGCGGCATACAGGCTCACCGGATGATCGACATTCTGGTCCTCGGAGAACGGGAGCGTGTGATTTGCTCCATAGACGCTCGAGCTGGACGCGTAGACCAGGTGTTCGACGGCGCCATGACGACAGCCTTCGAGGACGGCGCCGAAGGCGTCGATGTTGTTGCGAAGGTACGCCGCAGGGTTGACCAGCGAGTAGCGCACGCCGGGCTGTGCGGCCATGTGCGCAACATGTGTGAGGCGCGCGCTGCGAAAAAAAGCAGCGGTCGCCGACGTGTCGGCGAGATCGAGCGCCTCGCAGCGGACGCCGATTTTCAGGAGCCTTGCCGCGCGCGCGTGCTTCAGCGCAACGTCGTAATACGGGTCGAAGCTGTCGACCGCCACTACTTCGGCGCCGTCCTCCCGCAAGCGCCGCGCAAGGTGCATGCCGATGAACCCGGCCGCGCCTGTCACGAGGACCTTCATGCGCTCCGGCCTCGCTCCGTCTGTTCGAGCGCGCGCAGCTTCGCGTACTTTGCAAAGCTGTTGAAGCAGCCGATCGAAATGTGAACGAGACCTGCGACGCCGTCGAGAAAGCCGCCGCGCAGGACATAGAAACGGAGGAATCGGAAGATGGGCGACACGATGAGCCGGGCCGCGGAAAAACGCTCGCCCCGCGCAAACAGCGCCTCGGCCTGAAGCGTCGTATACCGGTTCTGCTTGGCGAGGTAGGCCTCGAGCGAGTCGCCCGACCTATGCAGCAGGTCGCCGCTCAGGCGACCCACCTTGCCATCGAAGAGCACGTGTTCGTGCACCGCGTCTTCACTCCATCGCGCATGGCGGCGATCGAACAGCCGCAGATTCCAGTCCGGATAGCCCTCGCCATGTCCCAGCCATTTACCGAGAAACCGGTTTCGCCGCGGCATTTCGTAAGCATTGAACTGCGCGTGCTGCATCGTTGAACGGATAGAATGCGCCAACTCGGGTGAGACACATTCATCCGCGTCCAGGCAGAGCACCCAGTCGTTCGCCGCCTGGGCGACGGCGAAGTTCTTCTGCGGTCCGAAGCCCAACCACGACTGCTCGATCAGCAGCGCGCCAAAGCTCACCGCAATTTCTGCGGTATTATCGCCACTGCCCGAGTCGACGACGATGGTTTGCGCCGCAAATCTAGCAGAGCCAAGGCACTCGGCGAGGCTCGCGCCCGCATCGCGAGTGATCACCACCAGCGTCAGGGCAAGCGGGGGAAGCGGATCGGACATCGCGTCAAAGGTGAAGGCGGCCTCGGTCTTTGCTTTCCGCGCAGAGGTTCACCTCGGTACTCACGATACGGCCGGAATGCGCTGCTTATTCTACGTTCAAACCTGGCCGTGATCCAGCCAACCGCAACCGACGATCAAGCCTTGTCCGTTACCGCTGTCGGTGGCGCGACAATCGCCGTGCGATGAGCAGCGTGTTGATCGTCCGTCCGTCGTCGCTCGGCGATATCGTGCACGCATTGCCGGTCGTACACGACATCAGGCAACACCGCGCCGGGATGAGCGTCGACTGGGTCGCGGAGGAGATGTTTGTCGAGCTGGTGGCGTTGAATCGCGGGGTGCGTGCCGTCATCCCGGTGTCTCTGCGACGATGGCGACATGCGCCGCTGGCAGGCGCGACCTGGCGTGAAGTCGCTGCATTTCGCCGCGCGCTCAGGGGACGGCGTTACGATCTCGTGCTGGACCTGCAGGAACAGGTCAAGGGTGCGCTGATCGGCGCCCTCGCGCGTGGTGCGGTGCACGGACCCGACCGGGCGAGCATCCGCGAACCTGCCGCGACGCTCGCTTATCGACGCAGCCATCGCATCGCGCCGCGGCAGCATCTGATCGATCGATGCCGTGAACTCGCGGGCAAGGCTCTCGGCTACGAGCCGGTCGGCCCACCGCGCTTCGGGCTGTCGGCCTCACCGTCGGATAAACTGCCGCCCGCTCCGTTCGCGGTATTCGTTCACTCCACCAGCCGCGACGACAAGCTCTGGCCGGAGGCACACTGGAGATCGCTGATCGTACACTTCGCAAGCGCGGGTACGACCGTGCTGCTGCCGTCGGGAAATGCCGCCGAGGCCGCGCGCAGCGAGAGGCTCGCGCACGGCATCGCAGGCGCTCGCGTCGTCGCGCGAGTGAGTTTGTCGGAGACCGCATCGCTACTCGCGCGCGCCGATCTCGTCTGTGGCGTGGACACGGGACTCGTGCACCTTGCCGCCGCGCTTGGCGTACCGACCATCGCCTTGTTCGTTGCCACCGATTCCGAATTGGCAGGCGTCGGGCGCGCCGGCGGGCACGCGCGCGACATCGGCGGCAAAGGCACTTTGCCCTCGCCCGAACAGGTCATCGACGCCGCCGGCGGAATCATGCACCGCACTTCAGGCTAACCAAGGAAGCTCGAAGTGGAAGCTGCGAGAGCAGTCTATACACTGATCGGTTCCGCGGCTTTGCCGCTGCTTCCGCTTCGCTTGTGGTGGCGAGGCCGGCGCGAGCCGTTGTATCGAAGCGCGATCGGCGAACGCTTCGGGCGCTATCGCGCCGGAAGGTTTTCGGCGCCCGTGCTCTGGGTTCATTGCGTTTCCGTCGGCGAGACGAGGGCCGCGCTGCCGCTGGTGCAGCGCATGAAGGACAGCTATCCCGAAGCGACGATACTGCTCACGCATATGACCGCGTCCGGACGTGCGGCGGGACGCGAGCTGTTCGGTGACGGTGTCGTCCAGGCATGGCTGCCTTATGACGTTCCGTTTGCCGTCAATCGCTTTCTGGCGCATTTTCGTCCGGCCGCCGGCTTCCTGGTCGAGACCGAGCTGTGGCCCAATCTTATCGCAGAGGCGCACCGTCAGGACGTGCCGGTGTTTCTGGTCAATGCGCGCATGTCGGAACGCTCGGCAGCAAGCTACGCTCGATTTTCGTCGCTGACCCGACCGATGCTGCAACGATTGTGCGGCGTGGCGGCGCAATCGCCCGACGACGCCGCGCGTCTCGCCGGGCTTGGCGCGCCGGCGACTATCGTCACCGGCAACCTGAAGTACGACGTCAGCATCCCCGACCACGCGCTGACGCTCGGCGCGGAATTGAAGTTGCGTTTTGGCGCATCTCGTCCCGTCTGGATGGCAGCCAGCACGCGCGACGGCGAGGAGGCGCTCATTCTCGACGCCATCGCGCGCACGCCGATGCCGACGGGCTCGCTGCTGGTCATCGTGCCCCGGCATCCGCATCGCTTTGCGGACGTGGCCGAGCTGCTGCGCTCGCGCGGCGTGCCTTTCGTCCGCCGCAGCGAAAATAGGTCGGTGCCCGCGGATATCGGCGTCGTGCTCGGCGATTCGATGGGAGAGATGTCGGCCTATTACGCCGCAACCGACGTGGCTTTTGTCGGCGGCAGCCTTCTGCCGCTGGGCGGTCAGAATCTGATCGAGCCGATCGCGCTCGGCGTACCGGTGCTGATCGGACCGCACACCTTCAATTTTGCCGAAGCAACGGCCGGCGCGATCGCCGCGGGCGCCGCTCGCCTCGTCGCCGACGCCGATGAAATGGCCCGTGCGGTTCGCGAGCTCCTATCCGACCCGTCGCGACGCAAGGCGATGGGCGACGCCGCACAAACATTTCACGCCGCGCATCAGGGCGCCGTGCAAAGACTCTGGGACTGGCTGCGGCCGCAGGTCGCCGTGGCGACCGTCGACGCTTCGCGAAATCCTACGCTCCCAGATCGCGATTGACCTGCTCCACATCGGCATCGGTCAGCGTACCGACGGCCTGTTTGAGCTTCAGGTCGTTGATCACGAAATTGTAGTAGGACTGCGCCAGGTTGAACCGCGTCTGGAAGACCTGCTGCTGCTGGTT
>DATMNH010000207.1:0-3655 GCA_035568975.1 Casimicrobiaceae bacterium | reverse complement strand
GATCGACACCAAGAATGTCATCACGCAGATTGCGGTCAACAACGGCGACACCGCGGTGATCGGCGGCATCTACGAAGAAACGGTCAACAACGACGTCACCAAGCTTCCGTTCCTCGGCGACTTGCCCGTCATTGGTTATCTTTTCAAGACGACCAACAAGGCCGTTGAAAAGACCGAGTTACTCATTTTCCTGACGCCGCGAGTGGTCAAGGAATCGGTCACGGCGGTGCGCTAGCACACTAGCTCGCGCCGCCCCGAGGATTGCAATAAAATGCCCTGATGCAGATGCATCGGGGCAATTTATTTCTGATCGGCATGCCGGGCAGCGGCAAGTCGACGCTTGGTCGACTGCTTGCCAAACGCCTCGACAAGCGCTTTTACGACGCCGACGTCGAGCTGGAGCAGCGCCTGGGAGTATCGATCGCGGTCATTTTCGAGCTCGAAGGCGAGCCCGGCTTTCGCGATCGGGAAGAGGCCGTGATTGCGGAGTATGTTGAGCACATGAATGCCGTGCTGGCCACCGGCGGCGGCGCGGTGCTCCGGATCATCAATCGCGAACGTCTCAAGCAAAACGGGACGGTACTCTACCTGCATGCGACGCCGGAAACGCTGTGGGAGCGCACTCGCCGCAGCAAGCATCGGCCGCTTCTGCAAGCTCCCGATCCATTTCAGCGCCTGAAAGATCTCTACACGGCGCGCGATCCCCTCTACCGCGAGACCGCGGACTTCGTCATCGAATCGGATCAGGAGCAAGTCATTCGATTGGCCCAGAGACTCGAGCAGCAGCTTCGCGCCGCGGCGCGGGCGTAATGACGACACTGCGTAACGTACCGACGCGCACGCTGGTGGTTGCTCTGGCCGAGCGCAGCTATCCGATTCATATCGGCGCGGCGCTCCTGAACGGAATCGGGGAGCTGCTGCCAGCCACGCGATCAGCACGCGCGGTGATCGTCACCAACCCCGTCGTCGCCGCACATCATCTTGATCCGCTTCAGAAGGGCCTCGAGCGCGCGGGCATGCGTTACGACGTCATCGTCGTGCCAGACGGTGAAGCGCACAAGGATTGGGCCGCGCTCTACCAGATCCATACGCGCTTGCTGGAGCTCAAGGCCGAGCGCTCGACGATGCTGATTGCGCTGGGAGGCGGCGTGATCGGCGATCTCGCGGGGTTCGCGGCCGCGACTTATCAGCGCGGCATGCCTCTGGTGCAGATCCCGACGACGCTGCTGGCGCAGGTCGATTCCTCGGTCGGCGGCAAGACAGCGGTGAATCACCCGCTGGGCAAGAATATGATCGGCGCATTTTATCAGCCTGTGGCAGTGATTATCGACACGGCGACGCTGGCTAGCTTGCCAGCGCGCGAATACGTTTCCGGTCTCGCCGAAGTCGTCAAGTACGGAGCGATTCGTTGTGCGGAACTTTTCGCGTGGCTGGAGGAATCGATGGAGGCGCTCCTCGCGCGCGACGAAGACGCGATGGCGCACGCAGTCGTCGAGAGCTGCCGGATCAAGGCCGAGATCGTTGCGGTGGACGAGCGCGAAACGGGCGAACGCGCGTTACTGAACTTCGGACACACCTTTGGGCATGCGATTGAAGTTGGCACCGGGTACGGTACCTGGCTGCACGGGGAGGCGGTTGCTGCTGGCATGGTGCTCGCCGCTGAACTGTCGCTGCGGATATCAGGACTCCCCCGCGCCGATCACAATCGCTTGCAGTCGCTCCTCGCGCGCGCCGGACTTCCGACGCGCGCACCGCCCCTTGGGGTCGAACGCTACCTGGAGCTGATCTCGCGCGACAAGAAGGTCGAAGCCAGCGTGATGCGCTTCATTCTGCTGGAAGCGCTCGGTCGCGCGACGATTGGGACAGATGTTGCCGATGAAGATTTGCGCGGAGTGCTGCCCGACTGAATAAACGACAGCGGCGCCCGAAGGCGCCGCTGTCGTTATCCACGATTACGTGCAGGTTATCGTTGCGCTCGCTGACTGCTGTGGCGAACCCGAATCGAGGGCGTTTACCGTAAACGTTCCCGCGCCCGGTGGCGTAATGAGGTATGTGTTCGCAAAGGGGCCCGGTGCTACCATTGCTGTAGGAGTGGCGAACACGTTGTACGAAGGCGTTCCTCCGGATACGGCGACCGTAAACGTCTTCGGGCATGAAGCGGCGGTCTGCGTTGCGGGGAGGATCTTGAGCGCTGCCGGCGGCGTGGGCGGTGGGATGACCGTGGTCCCCGGTGCGTTGATCAGCGTTGCCGTGACTTGGCGACCGGTCGCATCGACGATGGTGAACGTCAGCGGATTCACACAGGTGCCGTTGGTGACGGCCTCGAACGCACCGCCCGAGAATAAGACCGGCGAATTGAAAATTACCACCGCCGTCGGGAAGGTCGATGAAACCGTGTACGGCGGTGTGCCGCCGTAGATAAAATAATCGACGCGGAAGCCAAACGAGCATTGATTTACGAATGTCCCGGTAATGGTCGCGGTCGGCGGAATCACCGACAGGATCGCCGAACCGTCGGTTTGCTGGACGATGGTGAACGAGGCCGTCACCGAGTTGCCGGTGGTCACGTCGGTTGCGCGTATCTGCGCCGGCTGCGTCGGGACGCTAACCGTTGCCTGCAATACGACGCGAGCGTTTCCGTTGGCGTCGGACACGACCGTGAGCGATGCAACGAGAGGCTGCCCCGGATTGCTGCTCTGAATGCCGAACGCCCCCTGGACGACGTCGAACTTTACCTGCCGGTTGGGAATTCCTGCGCCGGCAATCCCGGTGACTTGCACCGCCGCAGTCGCGGTATCGCCCGAACATACCGCGTTGGTCCCGCACACAGTGCGACTCGGGACCACCGTGAGCGTGTTCAACAATGGCGCCGGGCGAACCGTTACCGACGAGGTCGCGGTCTGGCCGATCGCATCCTGCACCGTGATGATGGTCGCGGTGTCCGCGGTGACGTCGCCCGCAACGAGCACGACGACTCCGTTGTCCACGTTCTGTGCTACGGGTAGCACCGCGGAATTGCTGGAAAATGCTTGATAGGGCGTTGCGCCGCCGCTAACCTGAAGGGTTGCCGGCGTACGAGAGTAGACCACGGCAGTCGGAGGCAGGACGAACAAGGGGCCCACTGGGGTTGGCTTGGGAGCGAAAGGATTGTTCGGGGCTCCGCTGCCGCCCCCGCAGCCCCCCAGCGCGAGCAGTCCGGCAAGCGCGCACAACGCAAGGACCGGCCGCAGCCACTTGTTGCTCATCGAATTCGACGCCATGAAGAAGTCCCTGATGATGATGTCCTAAAGATTTTCATGAGGCTCGCCGATTTGGACGTTGCGACAAGCATATACGCGACTTTGTTGAGATTAAAGCGCAAGTTTAGGGCCAACGCAAGTAGTTTTGGTGGCGGAAGCATGCCGCACGGCTGTGAGGAGTTCAATCGGTTGCCGCGATGCAACAATCTCGCTAGTATGAAGGGCTGCGCGCGCCTTTGCGGCTAAGTGTGGTTTAGCGCCTCTCTAATGGCAGGCGTGAGCGAAATGCTTGAGTAACGAGGACCTCGTGGACCAGAACACACTCGGTGCCCCTTGGCTGCCGCCCGCACGTCAGGGTTTGTACGATCCCGCAAACGAGCACGACGCCTGTGGCCTGGGCTTCATCGCCCACATCA
>DATMNH010000206.1:0-2978 GCA_035568975.1 Casimicrobiaceae bacterium | reverse complement strand
ATCTTCAACCTTTATTCCACCGCGGTCCAAGAGTTAAAGTTGTGTCAATCGGAGTCCGGCACCAACCGCGAGCCTAATGCCCAGATGAGTTGCGGCCCGAGGTTAACCCTAAAATGAAGACGTCGCAACGGATCAGCTGGGTGGGTAGCACCTCAGTTTGGATTTCCGCTGCGGGTGGATTCCGGTCCTTCGTCGGCGCGCGCGCCAACGGCAAGATAGCGCAGAAACCGGTCATCCGTCTCGTCCAAAAGCTCAGCGATTAAGCGTGTTCGGACCGCTGACGAACCGATTGCCGCGGATTTAGAAGCGCAACAAGTGCTCGACCTCACGCGAAAGGCCGATTCGTGCGCTTCTCCCGATTTCCCAGGGGTTCTGGTCGTCCCATGCAAGCCATAAAGGACCCTTCCGGCAGAGGTCCGTGCCGTCCAGACGGCGATCGATCTCAAGCGCCACGGTGAGGCGCCCCGGTCCTCGCGTCAGGTGGCGCAAACTCTGGGCGCCACGATTTCGCTGCATAATTGGTATACCGTCCATCGGCTCGAGGGCTCTGATCAGGATGCCCGCTCCGACGCCGGCGATTTCGCTCACAACGTTCAGCATGCAAAACTTGCCATAGGCCACGTAGACGTAGGCGTGCCCGCGACATAGGAAAAGTGAGCGATTGCGCGGCGTCATCCCCCGATAGGCGTGGCCTGCGGCGTCGCCGACCGGGTAGGCCTCAGTCTCGACAACGCGTCCGCTGACCGAGCCCTCGGGGGTCTCTCGCACCAATATCTTGCCGATCAGTTGGCAGGCGAGCAAGACCGTGTCGAGCGGTAGTTCGTTCCGGGCGAGTAATCTGAAACCATCCATCTCTTGCCGCACTTTTCGGCCATCGTTCGCCCCACTGAGTGCGACATGGCCTCGGCTCGAACGCCTTGCAAAGTATTGCGTGTCGTTTGCGCGCCGTCATCAAGGCGATATCAGCCCGCATGGGGCTCGCAGTGCCTATGTACCCATGGAAGAGGGGTTGGGACGTGGCGGGCGGTGGTCACGCCGACCTTAACCGTGTTCATCGTGGCGCAGATGGGCGTTTTTCTTGCTGCCGAGACTGGCGTAAGCGACCCTGGAACTGCTATTCGCTCACAGCGTGGAAGGGTGTCTGTCGGATAGAAAGTATTCCCTTCCACCTCAGCTTGATCTTAGTTTCAGGCTCAGCAGGCTGCGCACGGCCAATCAGGCGTCGTCGCCGAAGGCCCGACGTCGGACCGAACCGCGAAGAAGGTCCCCCGGCTGAGCGAAGCGTTGGCCCGCGGTTGGAGAATAAGTAATGGCGCGATTGATCTCAGTAAACGTGGGTCTTCCGCGTGACATCGCGTGGCAAGGGAAGACTGTTCACACTGCCGTTTGGAAGACATCGGTTCAGGGCCGGCGGAAGGTGCGGCGGCTCAATATCGACGGCGATGGTCAAGAGGATTTGGCCGGACACGGCGGCGAGCATCGGGCCGTCTTCATCTATCAGATCGCCTCCTATCGCTATTGGCAGAACCACCTTGGCCGAAGCGACTTCACTTTTGGAGAATTCGGGGAGAATTTCACTGTCGAAGGTCTGTCCGATGACGAGGTGTGCATCGGCGATCATTACCGTATCGGGAGCGCTGTTTTCGAGGTGACGCAACCGCGCGTCACCTGCTACCGGATCGGCATTCGCATGAACGAGCCACGAATGGCCGCGCTGCTCGTCTCGCACGGCAGGCCCGCCTTCTACTTCCGTGTCCTAGAAGAGGGAGAGGTCGAGGCTGGCGACGAGATCGTACGGGTGACGCAAGGGCCCGAGACCATGACCATCTCCGACGTGAATGCGCTCTTGTACAAGCCCGGACCGGCTGGAACGGGCGTTGCGCATTCCGGCGCTCAGCGCCGGCTGGCGCCGGTCGTTCGAGGCGCTGCTCGAACGGACGCAGAGCACCGGCGGGACGAGCGGCAACCCTGGGCTCGCTCCGGCGACCGGCCCGCCGGCGGCGTGGACCGGGTTCCGCCCGATGCGTGTAACGGGCAAGAAGCGTGAGAGTGGCAGCGTGACCTCGCTGCTGCTTGAGCCGACCGATGGACACCCTCTGACACCCGGCCTACCCGGACAGTTCATCGTGCTGCGGCTGCGGCCGACACCCGATGCGCCCCCGCTGCTGCGCAGCTATTCGCTGTCGGGCGAGCCGAGCAACACCGGCTATCGCGTCAGCGTCAAGCGCAATCCCGACGGCGTGGCTGGAGCCTATATCGGTGACGAGGTTCGGGTCGGAGATCTCATTGAGGTGAGCGCTCCGCGCGGCAGCTTCACGCTAGGGGGCGGTGACGGACCCGTCATCCTGATGAGTGCCGGCATTGGCGTGACCCCTGTGCTTGCTATGCTGAATGCATTGGCTGCCGTGAGGCCGCCGAGAGAGGTCTGGTGGATCCACGGAGCCCATGACGGCTCGGAGCATCCGTTTGCCGAGGAAGTGCGCACCCGCCTCAGAGCGTTGCCCCACATCCACGGCCATATCCGCTACAGCACACCCGGTGCCGCGGACCGGCAAGCCGTCGATTTTGACGCCCCTGGCCGCTTGGGAGTGGGCGTCCTTGAAGAATTGAGCGTGCCCCGCGATGCCGATTTCTACCTATGCGGGCCGCCTGCCTTTATGACCGATCTGCCAGCCGGCCTCGCAGCCTGGGGAGTAGCCGCCAAACGCATTCACACCGAGACGTTCGGAGCGCGTCCGACCCTGACACCGGGAATTGCCGCGGCTCCGCTCAAGCCGCCGCACCTGCTGGCGGAACCCGTTGGCGCGGGGCCGCTCGTATCCTTCGCGCGCAGCGGCCTCAATGTCCGTTGGGACCCGGCGTTCCAAAGCCTCCTGGAGATGGCCGAGGCGTGCGATGTACCGGTGCGATGGTCGTGCCGCACCGGGGTCTGCCACAATTGCGAGACGGCGCTCATCGGCGGCGACGTCAGCTATCGG
>DATMNH010000205.1:0-17131 GCA_035568975.1 Casimicrobiaceae bacterium | reverse complement strand
CGTGCACTTTGACGGCAAGACGTTTCGCGCGCGCATCCGGGGCAAAGCAACCATTCACGACGGCGCGGAAACGCTTGCCGCCCATCATGGCGCGAAACTCGTCGTACGCGTCAAATGCGAGATATTCCCGAACTGCCCGCGCTACATCCCGGACCTGATGGGTGCTTCCGAGGCTGCACCCGCCAATCCGTTCGTTCCTCGGCCCGGCCACGAGCCGCCACCGCCGGAATGGAAAAGCCGGGATTACCTCAAGGACGTGCTCTCGAAATACGATCCGCATCGCAAACCCGACGCGTAGCGGGCAGGGAAGCGGTATCCGGGACGATCGCCGTGGTCCCGAGATGATAACTGGAAGCATAGGTGGGAGATTGAAATGGACGATCGAACGGCGCGGGCGGCGCTGCAGCGCCATTGGGAGGCTTCGGATGCGAACGATTTCGAGGTCGAACATGACATCTACCACGAGGACGCGGTGCTTGATTATCCGCAATCGGGCGAGCGCATTCGCGGCCGGCGCAACATTCAAGAGAGCCGAACCGTCCAGCCGAACAAGAAGCGTTTTACGGTCCGGCGAATTATCGGCAGCGGCGATCTCTGGGTCACCGAATTCGTGCTGACCTATGACGGCGTACCGTCCTACACGGTGAGCATCATGGAATTCCGCGATAGTCTGGTGGCCCACGAAACGCAATATTTCGCCGATCGGTTTGACCCTGGACCCTCGCGTGCGCATCTTGTTGAGCGAGCAGGGTAGAGACGCCACTAACCTGCCGCAGCGACTTGCGCCTGTTGACACCAGCAACCTGGTGGGATTCTCTTTCTCGCAAGACAATTTTGGCGAACCATCAAATGTCGACCTTCACGCCGATCGGCGGGCAGGTACCCATTCACGACCGCTGTGTTCGTGCGGAGGTGTCGGGATGAAACGCATCGCATCGATGTGGACGGTTGCAATCGCGCTTTGCCTGTCGGGGGCGGCGTTCGCAGATGAACTCGCAACACCAGGCGACGCAAAAAGCCTGGGATTTTCGGCCGCGCGTCTGGCGCGGATCGCGCCGTGGTATCAGGCGCGCTTCGATGCTTTCCCGCCGGCGGACGGCCTCCTGCCCGGAGCCGTCGTCGCCGTCGCAAGGGGTGGCAAGCTCGCCTATTTGCAGGCCATCGGATTCCAGGACCGCGCCAGGACGATCCCGATGAAGGCGGACTCCATCTTCTGGATCGCCTCGATGTCCAAGCCGGTGACCAGCGTCGCCGCCATGATTCTGGTGGACGAGGGTAAGCTCGACCTCGACGCGTCAGTCTCGAAATATCTGCCCGAGCTCGCGGATATGCGGGTCGCGTTCCAGAAGACGAACCCGGTCACCGGCGAGACGGACTACAGCCTCGGTCTGCCACAACCGCCGAAACGCCCGATGACGGTTCGGGATCTGTTGCGCCATACGTCTGGCCTCATCTATCCGGAAATGGATTTTGCGTACCCGGAACGAGGCCTAGCGGACGCAACCGCCGATTTCGGGATCCGGACCATCCATGCGCTCTATGGCTCGAGGGCCGTGTTTAGACGCGACAAGACGCTGGCGGATTTCGTGTCCAGTCTGGCCGGCCTGCCGCTCGCCCACGAGCCCGGCGAGGTCCATGAATATGGCTGGAGCGCCGATGTGCTGGGCCGGGTTGTCGAAGTGGTTTCCGGCCAGTCTTTCGACCAATTCCTGCAGAGCCGCATCTTTGCGCCGCTGCACATGGTCGACACCGGCTTTTATGTGCCGAAAGAGAAGCTCGACGCCTCGTCGATTCTCCCATGCCGGAACGGCCGCCGATCTGGGATTTCACGACGCCGTCAAAACTGTTTTCCGGCGGCGGCGGGCTGGTTTCGACCGCGCCCGACTATCTCCGCTTTTGCCAGATGCTTCTGAACGGCGGCGAGCTCGATGGCGTGCGCGTGCTGAGCCCGCAGGCGGTGAAGCAGATGACGACGAACGCACTGCCGTCGGGCATTCGCATCTTTGGAGGAGACGAGGTTGGCGCCCGCGCCGGCACGACCTTTGGGCTTGGCTTCGGCATCCGCACCGATCCGGTCCAAAGCTGGATACCGGGAGCCGTCGGAAGTTTTTCCTGGGCTGGATATTGGGGCACGTATTTCTGGATCGATCCGGCCGAGCAATTGATCGGCATGCAGATGATCCAGGCGACGCCGGGCAGCAAAGGGCGCCAAGCACTGCTGTACGCTGGGATCAATCATCTGGTCTATGGCGCATTGACGATTCCCGAACAGTCCTCCGCCCCGCCGGCAGTGCCGATGACCCTGAGCCCGGATGCGCTCGCCGATTATGCCGGGACCTATGACTTCGGCGACTCGGTGAGCTCGCGTGACCGGCAGGGCCTGGCCGATGGCAAAACCGGATGGCTTGGAATCGGGAATTTCGTCGCCATGGAGCAGGAGGGCCTGAGGATCAACAAGCCGAATCCTGGCGGCGGCCCCGCAACCAAGGCCGGCGTGACGGCGGGCGATCTCCTCACTGAAATCGACGATGCGCCGCTCAAGGGTCTCTCACTCGCCGACGCCGTGAGCAGGCTGCGCGGCCCTGCCAACACGCCGATCAGGATGAAGATCGTCCACAAGGGACAAGACGGCCCAAGCAACCTCAGCGTCGTGAGAGCCGACCGCCGTGTCAACACAGTCCGACTTCAGGTCCGTGTAGCGCAAGGCAAGCTGGTCGCGGAAGCGACGGGGGCCTGGCCGATCCTCGAATTCGAGAAAGGCAAGGCGACGCCGATAGTGGCTATATCGGGCGACGAGTTCCGTGTCGACGGCGGCGATCATTCACGGATCGCCTTCGTCAGGGACTCAGCGGGCAAAGTGTCCGGCGTGGTACTGAATCCAGGCCGTTGGGAACAGAGAGGCGTGAGGTTGGTGCGCCCCTCCGCATGAGCAGACCGTCGCCAACTCTCCTCGATCAAGCCGACACTTCTACATCGCCAAAATGCAGCATCCAGATGATGGCCGTCCCCGAGTGAACGGTGACACCTACGAACGTCAGATTCGGGGCGAACTGGATGCGACGCGTAGAGGCTATCTCCCCGGCTTGATGTTCTGATTCACTCTGAAGAAGTTCTTCGGATCGTACTTCTTTTTGATCCTCGCCAGACGCGCGTAGTTCTTGCCGTAGGTGGCACGGATGCGATCCTCGCCCTCTTCCATCATGAAGTTGATATATGCGCCGCCAGCCGAGTACGGGTGGAGAGCGTTGAAATACTCGCGCGCCCAATTCGTGATCTTCTCCTTGTTGGCCGGATCCGGGTCCACGCCGACCATTACCTGAGCCCACTTCGCGTCGCGATAACACCACGGCGTGGCGTCATTCTTGACGCGACCTGCCGCGCCATCGATCGGATATAGGTGCATCGTCGACTGCCAGGTCGGCATCAGGGGACCGAACTTAGCGTGGAGCTCGATCGCCTCGTCGCTGAGCTCACGCACGAAATCAGCCTTCCAGTACCAGAACTGGCCTGGAGGGAAGATGGGGTCGAACATTCCCTGCAACGCAGGGTGCGGAATCGGTCCGACGAAATCCAGGATCGGCTTCTTGAACGAGCGGACGGGCTTGAATACCTTCTCGGCCTGCTTGGCCGGCCCGCTATAACACCACACGACGCCACACACCTTTTTGTTCTGCAGTGCCTCGGGGAATGGCGGCCCGGGCGGGACCGTCAGGAACGCGAAGAAGCCCGTCAGAGCATCGGGCGCCTTGGTGATGAAGCCGCGATACCAACGCAGTACTTCAGCGGCATCTTCGAGCGCCCAGAACATAGGGCCGGCGAAGTCGGTTTCAACTGGATGCGCCTTGAACAGGAACGACGTGACCACACCGAAGTTACCGCCGCCGCCGCGCACGGCCCAGAACAGGTCCGCGTGTTTCTTGGCGTCGGCGGTAATGAACCGCCCGTCAGCCAGCACCATGTCGACGGCGAGCAGGTTGTCGATTGTGAGGCCACATCGCCGCGTGAGGTGCCCGATGCCACCGCCGAGCGTGAGGCCACCCACACCGGTAGTGCCGATAATGCCGGCCGGAACGGCGAGGCCGAAGGCATGCGTCGCGTGATCGACCTCGCGCCACGTCGCCCCGCCCCCGCAGAGCACGGTCTTCTTTGCGGGGTCGACGCGCGCGTAGTTGATACGCGACAAATCGATGACTAGGCCGTCGTCGCAGACACCCAAGCCGCCCGCGTTGTGCCCGCCGCCGCGAACTGCGACAAGCATATCGTGTTCGCGGCCGAATTTTACGGCTGCGATGACATCGGCCACGTCGACGCATCTCGCAATCAGCCTCGGCCGGCGATCGATCATCGCGTTGTAGACCTTTCGCGCGGCGTCATAACCGTCATCACCCGGCTGGAAGAGTTCTCCAAGCAAACTTGTTTTGAATCCTGGGATGGCAGCCGAGTTCAGCATGATGCCTCCGATGCGAAGGAACATGGCGGAGAAGCATACGCCGCCCGTCGCGGCGATCAAGGGGTAGTTCCGCGTCGGCCCAACCTGACGGAATGCTGACCCGAAGGGCCGCTCCTGGATCTGAGACGGTCGGTCGCCAAACCGGCTTGCTCACCGGGTGAGCCTGTCAACCGCGCGGAACGCGCTATGAGCGACTGATTCACGGGCGCGCGATACCTTGCGCGTCGCTGCGCGTGCTATGCGTTGATCTGGCGCGTCGGTTGCGCCATTCGCGCGGCTCGCCGAGCGCGCGTAAGGGGTACGCGACGGCAGCGATTATCCTTCGTTCCGCCGCACGCGGATCGCATCACCGTAGCACAGGACCGCAGGCCCCGGGCTCCAGGACCATTTCGAATGACCCTGATCCAGGCAGACAACGTTGATCAGTCCGTCCGCGCCCAAGCGGCCCGCCTCAGTCTGCAAAGAGGCGATTCCCTCGGCCTCGCTTGGATAGGTCGGCAGCCAGAAGGCAGAGCGCCAAGAATCCACCCAAAGACGGCCCACGACTTCATATTGACTCGCGGCGAGTTTGCCAGATCCATAGACCTTGACTTCGGTGGCGCCCCCTTCGGCGCCACTTTGCGGGACGCTGGCGCAGCCAGAGAGCGCGCATACCACGACCGCGACAAGCGCTGAAAACCGTGTGCTTCGGAGTTTCATCTCGATGTCTACTCAAGGACAGTGCGATGCGCGTCCAGGCAATTATAGTTCCAGAAAGGGCCAGGTCACAGCCCACCCGGAAGGTCGCGCTCTTGCTGTTGAGATATCGACCATACTACCCCAAGGTGAACCCGTGAATGGCCGGTCCCGGCCTATGCACCTCTTACGCGCGCGCGGTGCCGGCATCTTTCTTAGGCGCGCTCTCGGTGGAGAAACTGGTGCGGTCCGTATCGCTTCGACTACTGCCGCTTCTCCTCGGGGATGAGCAATTTTTTCTTCCTGCTTCCCGGCAACGCTGGCTTGCAGCACGCGCGCAAGGCTCGTTGCGAGCTCACGTGCCGACAAGGGCTTCTTCAGCACGTCGTCGGCGCCACAATCCAGCGCGCGCCGAGCTCCTGAGCAACTTACTGCTGACGGCGTCGCCCGCCCTTAGGCGCCTGCATCCTCGTTCTCTGTCGGCGCCGTCGCAAGCAACACCTACGTCTTGATAAACGCTAACAGCTCCTCATTGACCTTATCCTTCAGCGTCGTGCACATGCCGTGCGGAGCGCCCTTGTAGACCACCAGCTTGGCGTTCTTGATGATCTTCGCGGAAAGCGGAGCAGAATCGGCGAACGGCACGATCTGGTCGTCGTCACCATGAAGGACCAGCGTTGGCACATTGAACTTCTTGAGATCCTCGGTGAGGTCGGTCTCGGAAAACGCCTTGATGCAGAAGTAGCTTGCGGGGAAGCCGGCCATCATTCCCTGCAGCCAGAATGACTCGCGCACGCCTTCCGAGATCTTTGCGCCCGGTCGGTTGTAACCGTAAAACGGCAGGCTGAGATCCTTCCAGAACTGCGAGCGGTCGGCTTGGACGCCGGCGCGCAGTTGGTCGAACACTTCGATCCCGAGACCACCCGGATTGGCCGGCGTTTTGAGCATCAGCGGCGGGATGGCGCTGATCAGCACGGCCTTGGCGACACGCTTGGTGCCGTGGCGTCCGATATAGCGGGCGACTTCACCGCCGCCCGTGGAGTGGCCGACATGGATCGCGTTTTTGAGGTCGAGCTTCTCGACCAGCGCCGAAAGGTCATCGGCGTACGTATCCAAATCGTTGCCGTTCCACGACTGGCTCGAGCGGCCATGGCCGCGGCGGTCATGCGCGATGCAACGGTACCCGCGCGAAGCGAGAAAGAACATCTGATCCTCAAACGCATCCGCGGAGAGCGGCCAGCCGTGGCTGAAGACGACAGCTTGCCCCGTGCCCCAATCGTTGTAGTAAATCTGCGTGCCGTCTTTGGTCGTGATTGTGCTCATGGCGTGCTTTCCTTTCCTTCAAGGTGGTGAGACCAGTGTCCTTCGAGCGCGCGTCGCGGACATGTCACGAGCCTTGCGTTGTGTGTCAGGCGACAACAGGGATTGCGCGTGCGACACCCGGAAGATTCGACTCGCGCCGGCGACGCTCCTCCTGCGTTGCGGCATTTGACTCCGACGTGGAAACGCCGACGTCCTACGCGTTGAGCGACCTGTGTCGCCTCCACCACCTGAGGGCGAAGTACACGGCAACTGCGACCGCAATCACCCCGATTGCGACTCTCCCGGACCGCTCGACAATGGCAAGAATCCGATCGAGCTCTTTGCTGAATACGAGACCGATGCCCAAATAGAGCGCCGTCCATAAGGCCGCGCCGAGTGCGCTGTAAAGCAGAAACGGTGTTGGCGAGAGTTTCTCGGCACCGGCCACCGAGGGTGCGAGCGTTCTGACTCCCGGGATGAACTCGGCAAGAATCAACAACGCTGCGCCCCAGCGCTCGAAGTGCCTGTCCGTCTTGCCTATGCTGGAATTCGGCGTCACCGACAACCGGCACAAGGTGTTCATCGCCTGCCTGCCGTAGCGTCCTCCTACGGCGTACAGGACGATCTTGCCGAGCATGCCGGCGCCCCACGCTACGCCGGCAATCGGCAACGCAGATGCTCGCGCCTCGTTAGCCAACGCCCCCGCGACAATGAGCAGCGGACCCGATGGGATCGGCGGACCCATCTGTTCCAGGAGTACCGACCCGAACACGAGCAACAATCCATAATCTTCAAACAGGGCGCCTAGTTCCAAGCTCGTCCCCCGGGCAGTGCAACGCTGACCGCGGGCCGACCCGGCGACTCGCGCGAGCCTATCAAGATCATCGCGCCCGCGTTGACCGGGCAGCCGATCGCGTCGCTGCCGTGCGCCGCCGACCTTTGGATTCCGGACGGTGCGGTATGGAAGCGCCCGAACGTTGCGAACGCGCGTCCTCCGTCTCGCGCAACAAATGCTCGAGGCTCGATGCAAGCTCGCGCGCAGAGAGCGGCTTCTTGAGTACTGCATCCGCGCCCGCCTCGCGAGCACGCCGAACGACTGCTGTACCGAGGTATCCGCTGACGAGAAGGATCGGGATCGCCGGCCGGATCTTCCGCACTTTTCGGATGAGCTCCGATCCCGACATGCCCGGCATGCTTTCGTCGGTGATCATTGCGTCGAAGCGCATCGGATCCGCGCTGAACGCCTCGAACGCCGCCGCGCTGGCCGTGTAGCCGATCGGTGAGTAGCCCAGCTCCGTTAAGGTTTCCGTCGCCAGCGTGACCAGCGACTCTTCGTCGTCGACGATCAATATCTGCTCGCGATCGCCTTGTCGGGAAGCAGGCTGCGCGGGTTTTGTTGCCGGGCTTGCGTCGCTGATATCGCCGGCGCGCGGAAGGTACACGGTGAAGACGCTCCCCTTGCCCACCGTGGTTGCCACATCGATGACGCCACCCAACCCGGTGACAATACCGTGGACCAGCGAAAGACCAAGCCCGGTGCCGACGCCGACTTCCTTGGTGGTAAAGAATGGATCGAAGATCCGCTCGAGAATCTCGGGCGGAACGCCGCTTCCCGTATCGGCGATCTTCAGCACTACGTGATCTCCGACGAAAATAGCGCCTGTGGTCGCTGCGCGAGGCGCATCGATCCTGGTGCACTCGAGCGAAACGCGCAAGGTGCCGCCCGCAGGCATGGCCTGCGCTGAGTTCGTTACCAGATTCATCAGGACTTGATGTATCTGCGTCGCATCGCCCATGACGGCCGCGCGTCCAGCGTGCAGCTGCTCTTCGATCACGATATCGTCGGACAAGTTGGACGCGAACAGCTCGAGGGTCTCACGCACGACGTCCTCGACATGCACGGCGACGCGCTCACCGACGCCGCTGCGGCTGAAGGCGAGGATACGATCCACCAGCGCTCGACCGCGCTCGCCGGCGACCATGATGCTGTCCAGGTCGCGACGCAACCGGCTTCCTGCGGGCGCGTCCCGCATCGCCATCTCGCCATAGCCCAGGATCGCTCCGAGGAGATTGTTGAAGTCGTGCGCGATGCCGCCGGCGAGGGTGCCCATCGCTTCGAGGCGCTGGACCTGACGCAGCTGGCGCTCCATGCGCCGCAGCTCATCTTCCGCCTGGCGCCGATCGGTCACATCCAGCATGAAGCCCACCACGCGCACGGGTTTTCGTTCCGGATCGAGGAACATCCGTCCCTTCGCCTGCAACCACCGTATCGTTCCGCCTTTGTGCACGACGCGATACTCGGCGGCGACATCGCCGGATTCCCCTGCGGCCTTGATCGCCGCGCGCACCTTCGGCCAGTCTTCCGGATACACGAGCTTTTTCCAGGATTCGTAAGTGCCGTCATAGGACCCGGGTGGAATCCCGTACATCGCTTCCAGGTCGGGCGACCAACGATTTTCGCCTTCGCCGGCGCCGATTCGCCACTCGAACGCCACGGCGCGCGCGGCCTGCTGTGCGAGATCGAGCATATCCTGGCGCGCACGCAGCTCCCCCTCGATGCGCTTACGCTCGCTGATGTCGCGCCCCAGGCCTTGGTAGCCCTTGAAGCTGCCGCGGTCGTCGAAGATCGGCGCGCCGCTGACGCTGATGTAACGAGGGCGTCCGTCCTGACCGAGGCGGCAATATTCGAGATCGCGGAAGGGCTGGCGGGCATCAAGTAAGGCCTGGTGCTCGGGCCAGGAACAGGACAACGGCGTTATGCTCTTGAGCTCCCAGCGCGTCTTGCCGATCGAGGATTCGGCGCTATGTCCGGCCCGGTCGAAGACCTCGTTCGACAAGTACGTGAAGCGCAGGTTTTCGTCCTGCTTCCAGTACCAGTCCGATGAAAGTTCGCTCAGGCTGCGAGAACGGGCTTCGCTCTCGCGCAACGCGTCGGCAGCGAGCTTGCGCTCGGTGATGTCGGTCAGCGAGCCGGTGAGCAGCATCTGCTGGCCCAGCGAACCCGGGAACACTTTTCCCCGCGAGCGTACCCATCGCAGCTCGCCGGCCGGATTGATGACGCGATACTCGATATCGAGCCCGCCGAACCCCGGCGCGAGGCATGCCCTGAACGTGTCGCCGATGCGTCGCCGGTCTTCAGGATGGAAGCCGCCATGCGCCCTCAAATCGGCGCGCCTTCGGATTTCCACCCCATCCGGAACACCGAGCAGTTGTTTGGCGCGTGGCGAGACGAACAGCTCGTCGGTCATCGGATTCCACTCCCAGAGACCGTCGTTCGAGGCGTCCATCGCCCGCGCGTAGCGCTCCTCCGAGAACCTGAGGTCGGCGGTGCGCTTCGCGACCCTCATTTCTAGCTCGTTACGGGACGCGCGAAGCTCGTGCTCGCTTTGACGCAGCGCGGCTTCGGCGCGTCTCCGGAAAGTCGTGCCCCAGCCAACGGCCAGTGCGGTCATTGCAAACGTCAGAAAGCGGGGCAGATCGAAGAAGTCCAAAATCAGCGGGTAGAGCCTGGGTACCAACGAAGGCAGGACGAGCGCGGCGAGTAGCGCGGCGAGAAATCCAGGTCCGACACCGCCGAACCATGCTGCTGCGACGATGCCGGCCAGGAACAGCCCGGTCGGATGAAGAAATGGTCCTATGGCCGAAAGGTTCAGCAATACGGCGATTGCGATACAAACCGGAGCCAGCGCATACCGCAAGGCTGCGGATTTTTCCAGCTTCGCCACGAAACGATGCTTTACAGCTCGTTCGACGCGGTCCCGCGCGGTCGCTCGGCGGCCTCGATCGGACTGACCGGTGTTCCTATCGAAGGGTTCATGCGGAGGATTCATCGCGATCTGATCGTGCTTTGCTGCGCGATTATCACGCGCGAGGTGCGGCCGTTTTTCGCCGCCGCGCCGGCGCTGCTCGCGGTGGTGAAGCGTGTGCCGGCGACATCGCCTTAGCTGCCGCCTCTCCCGGAGAAAGAGTAATGTTCGGCGCATGCTCGGCACGGCTCTCCAGCACGCGCGCAAGGCTCATTGCGAGCTCGCGTGCGGAAAGCGGCTTCTTCAGGACTTCGTCCGCGCCCGCCTCGCGCGCCCGCTGCACGACCGCGGGGTTCAGATAGCCGCTCACCAGCACGATCGGTATCTTCGGCCGGATCGAGCGCAGCTTGCGGATCAGCTCCGATCCGGATGTGCCCGGCATGCTTTCGTCGGTGATCACCGCATCGAATCGCTGGGGATCGGCGAGAAACGCCTCGATTGCCGTGGCGCTGGCGGTAAAGCCGACAGGCGAGTATCCCAACTCAGTCAGCGTCTGCGTCGCAAGCCGGACGAGCGACTCCTCGTCATCCACGACCAGGACTCGCTGGCGCTCTCCGCGACGCGTCGAGGGTTGCGCGCGTCTCTTGGGCTCACCGACGCTGGTGACGTCGCCGGCACGAGGCAGATACACCGTGAAGACGCTTCCCTTACCGACCGTGGTCGCGACGTCGATCGCACCACCCAGCCCCGTTACGATACCGTGGACGAGTGAAAGACCGAGGCCGCTTCCTACCCCGACTTCCTTGGTGGTGAAGAATGGATCGAAGATTCTCTCGAGGGTCTCCGGCGGGATACCGCTCCCCGTGTCGGCGACCTGCAGCACCACGTACTCGCCTGCGGCGACGGTACCCGTCGTGGCAGCACGTGGCAGATCGACTCTTGCGCGATCGAGCGAGACGCGCAATGTGCCGCCCGATGGCATGGCCTGCATCGCATTCGTTACCAGATTCATCAGGACCTGATGAATCTGCGTCGCGTCACCCATGACGGCCGCGCGACCCGCGCGCAATCGATCCTCGAGTGCGATTCCGTTGGGCAATTTTGCCGCGAACAGCCCCAGAGTCTCGCGCACAACGTCTTCGACATTCACCGGGACCCGCTCGCCTACTCCGCTGCGGCTGAAGGCGAGGATACGATCCACCAGCGCTCGACCGCGCTCGCCGGCGATCATGATGCTGTCCAGGTCGCGGCGCAACCGGCTTCCTGCGGGCGCGTCCCGCATCGCCATCTCGCCATAGCCCAGGATCGCTCCGAGGAGGTTGTTGAAATCGTGCGCGATGCCGCCGGCGAGGGTGCCCATCGCTTCGAGACGCTGAGCCTGCCGCAGTTGGTGCTCCATCCGCTGCAGTTCCTCCTCGGCGAGATGGCGATCGGTCACATCGAGCATAAATCCGACCACGCGGGACGGCTTACCTTCCGGATCGAAGAACATCCGACCCTTCGCCTGGAGCCATCGAATCGCGCCGCCCTTGTGCGCGACGCGGTATTCGGCAGCGACATCGCCGGATTCCTGTGCAGCCTTGATCGCCGCGCTCACATTCGGCCAGTCTTCCATATGCACGAGCTCTTTCCAGGACTCGTAGGTTCCGTCGTACGATCCCGGCGCGATCCCGTACATCGCTTCCAGGTCGGGCGACCAGCGATTTTCGCCCTCGCCGGCGCCGATCCACCATTCGAACGCTACCGCGCGCGCAGCTTTCTGCGCGAGATCGAGCATCTGCTGACGTGCCCGCAGTTCCTCTTCGACGCGCTTGCGCGCGGTGACGTCGGTCACCGAGCCCGCCCAGCGGACCGGCGTACCAGAAGCGTCGCGCGCGCAGTGCCCGGTCATGTGGATCCAACGCGTTTCGCCGCGCGGGACGATACGGAGTTCCGCGTCGAGCCGGGCCGTCTTGCCGGCAAAATGCTCCGCAACAGCTTGCTCGTATCTCGCACGTTCTCCGGGATAAAACGGGAACCGGTCGACCCATTCGGACCGGCTGGCAAAGGTGATGTCGGTGGCCAATCCACACATTTCGAGCAATAACGGAGACACGTACATCTTGTCGGCCGGGATATTCCAGTCCCAATGGCCGTCCCCAGTGGCTTCCATCGCGAGGGCGTAGCGATGCTCGGACAGACGCAGCGCGTCCTCGGCAGCCCTGCGATCCGTGACGTCGGCAACCGAGCCCGTCCAGCGCGTCGGCTCTCCGGCAGCGTTGCGTTTGACCAGGCCGGTCAGATGAATCCACAGCGTTTCACCCCGCCGCAGGATGCGGATCTCCATGTCGAGGCGCGCCGCGGTGCCCGCGAAGTGTGCCGCGGCCGCCGCCTCCCACTTCGGACGGTCCGCCGGATGCAAGGGAAGCCGGGCCAGGAAATCCAACCGTCCTGCAAAGCTCGTTCCGGGAGGAAACCCGTACAGCTCGAGCATCCGCGGGTCGGCGTAGAACTCGTCGGTGGCGACGTTCCAGTCCCAGTGACCTTCGCCGGAAGCCTCCATAGCGAGCGCGTAGCGCTGTTCCGAGAACCGGAGCGCCTCCTCAGCACACTTGCGCGCATGGATGTCGCTGATCGCTCCGATCATCCGCGTCGCCCGTCCTGTTTCGTCGCGCACACAAAGGCCGCGTCCGTGCACCCAGCGGTAGGTGCCGTCCAATTGTCGCACCCGCCACTCGCCGTCATAGGCGGGCGCGCGCCCGGCAACGTAGTCGTCGATCGCACGGGATTGCGATGCCACGTCATAAGGATGAAGCTTCCACATCGTCCGCCACTCGGAGCGCTGACGAACCGCGAGACCGGGCTCGAGTCCATTCAACACCTGCGCGCGTTCGGAGTAGAACATCTCGCCGGTCAGGATGTCCCAGTCCCAGATGCCATCGCTCGATCCCGCAATCGCGAGCGAGAATCGCTCTTCGCTGCGGCGCAACGATTCGTTGGCAAGCTCCAATTGGGCGGTGCGTTGTGCAACCAATCCCTCCAGGTCCTCGTGCGCGCGATGAAGCGCCTGCTCTGCCTGCCGGCGAACCGCGATCTCGCTTTCCAGTTGCACGTTCTGCGTGGCAAGCTGCTCCAGCATGCCGTTGACCGTTCGCGCGAGCGTATCGAGCTCGCTCGAGCTCCCTCGCATCGCCAGACGGCCTGCAGAGCCGCCTTCGACAATGGCGGAAGCAGTCCGGCTGATTTCACGCACCTCGAAAAGAAGCGCCCGGCGAATCAACCACCCAATGACAGCGCCCAGCACCAGGGCGATCCCCGTCGCACCGGCAATGCCAAACCAGAACAGGTCCACCAGCGACTGGAAGCGGGCGCTTTCGCGGCCGATCAACAGATGGTAGCCGCCCGGCAGCGTTACATGCGACACGACGACTCGCTTCGACGAGTCACCCGAGTCGAGCACCAGCCCATAGGTTCCCGGTGAGCCAGGCACTTCGATCGGCCACGCAGGCAAATTGCCGGCAAGCTTTGTTTTCGATGCGTCGGCGAGAAGCATGACTTCGTCGTCGGGCAGGCCGGCGACCTGCGAATCGATCGCCGCGGCGAGCCCTGTCGCTCCTTCACTTTGGAATGTGTCCACCATTCTCTGCACCTCGGTTCCGAGAACATAGACCCTGAAGGTCGAAATGTTCACGTTCCAGGCATACCAGAGCGGAATTGCAAACAGCGCGAGCACCAGCACGCTGAGGACGATGTAGGCAAGCGCCAACCGCGAAGGAGAAAAGCGAAACATCCGGATCATGTGCAGTCAGTCTCCGGTCGGGTGGAGCTCGTTCCGGCGAGCGTCAAGGAACGAAATCTATGGCTTCACGAAGCGCGAATCCCGCCTCGGCACGTCATCGTTCACAAACGCTCGATCGATTCGCCCACGGCATCGAGAAGTTGTTCGCGAGTGAAGGGCTTCGGCAAAACCTTGCATACCCGGAGACGATGCGCCGCGGCCTCCGATCCGCCCAGCCCCTGCCGAAAGCGAGCCGACAAGGCCAGGATAGGCGCAGAATACGCTGCTGCGAGCGCCTTGATCGTTGTCTCTGCGCTGTCGGGGCTGGAAATGTCCGCGATGACCAGTTGCGGCGTGACCGTGCCCGGATGATGACCCTTGGCGGGCAGGGTGACCCCGTAACCCGCGTCACCGAGCCAGCGCTCGAGCAATTCGCGGATAAGATCATCCGATTCGACGATAACGATACTGCCCTTCGAGTTCAAGAGTTTCCTTGAGACGTGCAAAAGGTGGATGCCGGCGGCATATATTGCCGCGTCCTCCATTCGATCTGCGCTGCGGTTCCGCAATATGCCCGCGACCCGTCGCTGGATGACAATTGACACAATTACCACTCCGAGTGACAAACTCCGGTCGTGCCAAAACGCCAACGTTTGGATACGATGTTGACTACTAGTTCCGAATTCGTGAAGGCAGGCCCTGTGTCTGGAGTCACGTCTACCCCCATTCACGTCCTGGCGATCGACGACGATCCGTCGGTACGGCAGATGATTGTCGACTACCTGGGCGACAACGACATACTGGTCACCGCGCTGCCGAGCGGCCAGACAATCGCCGAGGTCATGGCGCGGCATACAATCGACCTGCTTATCCTGGACTTGAAGATGCCTGGCGAGGACGGGATGCAGATCGCCCGCAAGCTGCGCGGCGAGTCGGACATCCCGATCATCATCCTTACGGGTCGCAATGAAGAAGCGGACCGGGTGATGGGGCTGGAGCTGGGCGCGGACGACTACCTGACCAAGCCCTTTTCCCCTCGCGAGCTCCTCGCCCGCGTCCGTGCGCTGCTGAGACGCTCCCGGACACACGAAACGGTCGCAGAGGGCCTCGCCAGAATCAGGGCGTACCGCTTCGCCGGCTGGGAGTTGAACGTGCGTGTGCGGCGGCTGACCTCGCCGCAGGGCGAGACGATTGCGATCACGAATAGCGAGTTCAATCTTCTGGTGGCGTTCCTGGCCGCTCCTCAACGCGTGCTGTCGCGAGAGCAGCTCCTCGACTCGTCACGCCTTCACAACGACGAGGTGTTCGATCGATCGATCGATGTGCAAGTAGGCCGCCTTCGCCGGAAGATCGAGCCCAAGGGATCGCGGACCGAGCTGATCCGCACCGAACGAGGCGCGGGATACGTTTTTGCGGCGTACGTCGAGACGGTGCGCTGACAGCCCGCCTCCACCCGCGTAAAATTTCGACTGCCGAAGCAGGTCCCTCGATCCCGCAGCCTGTTCGTTGAGGGCGTAAATTCAACGAATCGCACGGCCGACGTCCGGCGAGACAAACTGGGGATCGCGAGGCGGGCTCCGCGCGTTTCTCCGCGTCTTCGAAGGGACGGATCGCATGACCAACACCTGCCGGCTCTGGCTCTTTGCGCGATGGGCGCTCGCGCTTTGCGTTTGTGCGCTCGCTTTGAGTGGCTGCAAAGGCAATGCGCAGCCCCAAACGCCGCCTCCGCAGGAGGTATCGGTGATCGAGGTCAAGCCGGGTGCGGTGACGGTTTACAACGAGTACGTGGCGCAGACCCAGGCGCCGAACACCATCGAAATCCGCAGCCAGGTAACCGGGCTGCTCGAGCGGCAGGAATTTGCCGACGGCGCACGGGTCAAGAAGGGAGACTTGCTCTATGTCATCGATCAGCGGCCCTTCGAGGCCCAACTCGCGCAGGCCAAGGCGAGCCTAGCGCAGGCCGAAGCGAATCTGGTCAATGCCAAGCAGAATCTGGCGCGGAACTCCCGGTTGATCGCGCAAAAGGCGGTCAGCCAGCAGGACTATGACACGGCGGTCGCGCAGGAGCGTTCCAGTGCCGCACTGGTGGAGGCCCAGAAGGCGCTTCTGCGCAACACTGAGCTGAACCTGGAATTCGCTACGCTGCGCGCGTCGCGCGACGGCTTCATGAGCAGTTCGCAGGTCAAGCCGGGCTCATTGATCACCGCGCAGCAGACGCTCCTCACGACGCTGTACTCGAGTGACCCGATGTGGGTGAACTTCACCATCAGCGAGGACAGGCTGCTGGAGCTGCAGAAGACACTGAAGCACCCGCCGGGAGACCAGCCCGATACGGCACCGCCGTTTCATATCCGGCTTGCCGATGGGACCGACTACGCCCTTACCGGCAAGCTCAACTTCATCGACGCCACGATAGATCCCAAGAGCGGCACGCTGCAGGTGCGCATCTCGGTGCCCAATCCCGAGCGCATCCTGCGCCCGGGGCTGTTCGTGCGTGTCATCGTCGCAGCGTACGAAAATCCGAGCGCGATCCGCGTTCCGCAACAGGCTGTTCAGGAGCTCCAGGGACTGAAGTCCGTTTACGTGGTCGCCGCCGGCGACAAGGCGGAGACCCGGCAAATCGTCGCCAACTACCGCCTCGGCAATGACTGGGTGGTCGACACCGGTCTGGCCCCGGGGGACCGGGTAGTGACAGAGGGAGTTGGCAAGCTCCGACCCGGCGCCCCGGTCAAGGCAGTGTTGACGGCACCCATCGACAGCCATCCGGGTACCGGCCCTCCGCCCGCGGCGCCCAAAGGCAAAGGCTGAGCCAGGCTTGTCTCCGACATCGATCCTGCTTGCAGAGCAGATCGCGTAAATCATCCAGGGTCGAAACCCATGCTCAACTTCTTTATCGAGCGTCCGGTCTTCTCCACCGTCATTGCTCTGCTCATGATTCTGGTGGGCGCGCTGGCGGCGGTGAGCCTTCCGATCGCCCAGTACCCCCAGGTGGTTCCGCCCCAGGTCACGGTGACCACCAGCTTTCCCGGTGCCAATGCCGACGTGGTATCGCAGTCGGTGGCCGCGCCCATCGAGCAGCAGGTCAACGGCTCGCAGGACATGCTCTACATGGGCTCGAAGAGCGGCAACGACGGCTCCTACAGCCTGACGGTGACCTTCGACATCGGCACCGACAAGAATATCGATGCTGTCGAAGTTCAG
>DATMNH010000204.1:0-47658 GCA_035568975.1 Casimicrobiaceae bacterium | reverse complement strand
CGGAGCGCAGGTTGCCGCGCCGTTACTGGATGCGCATGACGGTATGCGAGTACTTGACGCCTGCGCCGCGCCTGGCGGCAAGACAACTCATCTCGCGGAGCTCGCAAATCTCGAACTGATTGCACTCGACAGCGACGAGGGCCGGCTCGAGCGAGTGGCCCTCAATCTTTCACGGCTGTGCTTGACCGCGAAGCTGCACGCCGCCGACGCTGCCGACACCGGCGCGTGGTGGGACCGGACCATGTTCGATCGCATTTTGCTCGATGCGCCCTGCACCGCTTCGGGCGTCGTGCGCCGTCATCCCGATGGGAAGTGGCTGCGGCGCGAAAGCGATATCGCAGGATTCGTCGCGCAGCAGGAGCGCTTGCTGTATGCGCTCTGGCCCTGCCTGAAATCAGGCGGCAAGTTGCTATACGCGACGTGTTCGATCTTTGGTGCGGAGAACGATGGCCAGATCGAACGGTTTCTCGTTGCGCACCGAGATGCATCGCGGGCGCAATGTGCGCTCTCTGCTGAAGTCGGCGCCGCCGGCGGACAACTCTTGCCAGCCGGGGCCGGCGCAGCGCACAATCACGACGGGTTTTTCTACGCCCTCCTCCAGAAAATCTGATCGCTTCCGAAAGAGATTGTGCGCGGCACGACGCCGCTCGCGGCATGTCGCCAATGTCCCGCCTTGTTTTCGGCCTTCTCTGCATGGCCCTGTCGCTGCTGCCGCCACTCGTGGCACCGGTTCGCGCCGACACGATCGGAGTGCAGTCGGCCGAGTTGGTGCCTGACGAAGACGATTACGTTCTCACCGCACAGTTCGACGTCGCCTTCAATCCGACGCTGGAAGAGGCGCTGCAGAATGGCGTGTCGCTCTATTTCGTTCTGGAATTCGAGCTTGGAAGGCCGCGCTGGTACTGGCTCGACGAGAAGGTCGCGCAACTGACGGTTCAATACCGATTGACCTATTCACCTTTGACGCGTCAATACCGTCTGACCACGGGGCTTTTGGGTCAGCAGCTCGAATCTCTCGATGAAGTGCAACGCCAACTTTCGCGCGTCGCCGCCCGCCCCGTGGCCCGCAAGGATGCTCTGGTCAAGGGTGCGCGCTACGACGCCGCCGTTCGCTTGCGTCTCGACGCGTCACAGCTTCCCAAGCCATTCCAGATCAATGCGCTGGCTTCGCGCGACTGGTCGTTGCAATCGGAATGGTATCGCTGGAGCTTTGTCCCGTGAGCAGCGTGCTCGCCCCGCGCCTGATCCGATATGTCGTGCTGGGCTGCGCCGTTCTGGGCACGGTGTTCCTGTTCCTGCTCGCGACGGCCAGCGCCAACACTTCGTTGTTTGCGGGGAATTACACGTTGCTCGTGGTGCTCAACGGCACCCTGGTGGTGCTGCTCATGGCGCTGGTTGCCTACCAGCTCTGGCGGCTGCGCAAGAATCTCAAAGAGGGTGTCTTCGGGTCGCGCCTGGCTGCCCGGCTGGTGCTGCTGTTCGCACTCGTCGCCGTCTTGCCCGGCGCGTTGCTATACGGCGTGTCGATACAGTTTCTAGGTAAGAGCATCGAGTCGTGGTTCGACGTGCGCGTCGATCGTGCGCTCGAAGGAGGTCTCAATCTTGGCCGCAACGCGCTCGAATACCTGCTCAAGGAGACGACCAACAAGGCAACACAGCTTGCGCTGACCCTGGAGGAAAGCGAGCGTGGTGGATTGGCGGCCAGCCTCAATCGCGCAAGCGAGCAAGCGGGCATCTATGAGGCCGCATTGTTCTCGTCCGCGGGCGGCGTGCTCGCTGTCGGCGGCATCTCGGGATCGATGGCCACCCCGGAGCCCCCGCCGCCGCAAGCGCTGCAGCGCGCACGTGTGCAGAAGACGTTCGCCGTCATCGAGGAGTCTCCTGATCAAGTACTGCTCAGGGTCGTGGTGCCGGTCAACAGCTCGGATCCGAACGGAGCGCTACGTGTATTGCAGGTGGTCGAGCCGGTGCCGAAGCAACTGCAGGAGGATGCCAAGAAGGTTCAGGCAGGCTATCGCGATTATCAGGAGATTTCGTACTCCCGTGTCGCGCTGAAACGCTTGTATGCGATGACGCTCACGTTGACGCTGCTGTTGGCGTTGTTCTCGGCGCTTGGCCTCGCGGTCGTCCTCTCCGAGCAGTTCAGTCAGCCGCTCGGATTGCTCGCCGAAGGCACGCGAGCAGTCGCGCAAGGCGACTTCAGCCGCCGTCACCCGGTTCAAAGTCGCGATGAGCTGGGCGTGCTAACGGAATCGTTCAACACCATGACGGCGCAGCTTGCCGAAGCAAAACGAAAAGGCGAGGAAAGCCACCGCGCCATCGAAACGACGAGAGCCTACCTCGAAAGCATTCTCGCCAATCTATCGGCGGGAGTGTTGGCATTCGACAATGAGTTCCGCCTGCGAACGGCGAATCCAAGCGCGGCGGTGATTCTGCAGCAGCCCCTGACAGACCTTATCGACGTTCCGCTGGCCGACTGGGGCCGACGGGTGCCGGCGCTCGACGCGTTTGCGAGTCTTATCGCCGAAGGCTTTCGCACCGGTCGCGATGGACAGTGGCAACGCCAGGCGCAACTCGCGGTGTCAAATCACACGCGCGCGCTCCTCATGCGCGGCTCCGGGCTTCCGGGCGAGCCGGCGCCGGGTCGCGTCGTGGTGTTCGACGATGTGACCGAGCTGGCAGACGCGCAGCGCGACGCCGCATGGGCCGAGGTCGCGAGACGACTTGCTCATGAAATCAAGAATCCCTTGACGCCGATCCAGCTTTCCGCCGAGCGGCTCGCCGTCAAGCTCAGCGGCAAGCTGGACCCTCCCGACGAAGAGACGCTGCTGCGCGGGACTCAGACCATCGTGACACAGGTGGCGGCGATGAAGCACATGGTTGACGATTTCGCCATCTACGCCCGGCAGCCCCGGCCCGGGCGAATGCAGCCGGTCGACATCAACGCGCTCTTGCTCGATGTGCTCGGCTTGTACGAGAATCTCCGTCCCCGCGTTTCGCTCAAGCTAGTCGACGACAATCCGGTCATTCAGGGCGAGCCGACGCGACTGCGTCAGGTATTTCATAATTTGCTCCAAAACGCCATCGATGCTCAGGCAGACTCCGCTGCTCCCGCGTACGATATCGCGGTCGAGACTCGCGGCAGCGAACTTGCGCTCTCGATCGGCGATCGCGGCAGCGGGTTCCCGGCAGACATGATTCGGCGGGCGTTCGAACCTTACGTAACAACCAAGGCCAAAGGCACGGGCCTTGGCCTTGCCATTGTCAAAAAGATCGTCGAAGAGCATCACGGCCGCGTCACCGTCGAGAACCGCCCGCAAAATGGAGCGCTGGTGACGCTTTATTTCCCGCTTGAAGGAACCACGAATTGATAGCGCAGCCGAAAGAAATCCTGATCGTCGACGACGAAGTCGGCATCCGTGATTTGCTGTCCGAAATTTTGCGAGACGAGGGCTACCAGGTCAGCGTGGCAGAAAACGCCAGCCAGGCCCGCGACTATCGCGCGCGAGCGCAGCCGTCCCTGGTCTTGCTCGACATCTGGATGCCCGACACCGACGGCGTGACGCTCCTGCGCGAATGGGCGGCGAACGGACAGCTGACGATGCCGGTGGTCATCATGTCCGGTCACGGCACCATCGAAACCGCGGTTGAAGCAACTAAGATCGGGGCGTTCGACTTTCTGGAAAAGCCGGTTGGTCTGCAAAAACTCTTGTCGACGGTGACCCGCGCGCTCAAGGCCGCGGCCGGCCAGGCTCCGCGTCGCATATCTCTCGCGGCTCTTGGCACAAGCGCTCTCGTGATCGAAGTCGAGCGTGCGATCGAACAGCTTTTGCGCGCCAACCGGCCGGTGCTGGTCGTCGGCGAGCCCGGCACGGGACACGAGATCGTGGCGCGGGCTATGCACACGCCCGACACGCCGTTTATCACGCTCGTCACCGGTGGCCGCCTGGCGACGAATCCGCTGCCGCTTCTCGAGGAAGCGCGCGACGGCACGCTTTACTGCGCGGAGATCGGCGGGTATACCAAGGCAGAGCAGAAAGGGCTCGCGTTTCTGCTGCCCAAGCTCGAAAAGCACAACACGGTCCTTATTTGTACCAGCAGCGAGCAGTTGGGTAATCTCGCCGCGGAAGGGCGATTCGATGCCGGGCTGCTCGCAAGTCTTTCGGTCGGAGCCGTGATGCTTCCGCCGTTGCGGCAGAGGCGCGAGGATCTTCCAACGCTCATCGACCGGTTGTGGCGCGACATTACGGCGAGTCAGCGAACGGTCGGCAGGTTGCACTCGACCGCGGTGGCGGCGCTTTCGGCTGCGTACTGGCCCGGAAATCTCGACCATCTGCACAACGTCATGGCCAATCTCGCACTCACGGTGGAAAGCGAAATTACCGCAGAGCACGTGCGCCGCTTGCTCGGCGAGACTGCGCTGCCGCCGGCTTCGGCGATCTCGCCTGAAGTTACGGCGCGGTTCTTCGAGTTGCCTCTGCGCGAGGCGCGCGAGGCCTTCGAAAGAATCTACTTCGAGCACCTGCTCGGCAAAGAACAAAGCAACATGAGCCGCGTCGCCGAACGTGCGGGTCTCGAGCGGACGCATCTCTACCGCAAGCTCAAGCAGCTCAATATCCGTTTTTCGAGGCGCTCAGACGAGGGAGCGTGCTGAGCCCACCCGGCACAGTCGCGTCGAGTGCGGTACCTCTCGCCCGAAAACCGCTCGGGCCGCTCGTCATCGGAGCGATAGGCGTTGTCTTCGGAGACATCGGCACCAGCCCACTCTACACACTCCGCGAGTGTTTCACCGGCCCGCACGGCTTGCTGATGACGCCGGACAATGTGCTCGGGATTCTGTCGATCGTGTTCTGGGCAATCATGATCGTCGTCACGCTCAAATACGTGACGCTGATCATGCGCGCCGACAATCGCGGAGAGGGCGGCATCATGGCGCTGACCGCGCTGGCTTCGCGAGGTCTCCAAGACAGCCGCACGCGGTGGTGGCTGGTCGGACTCGGCATTTTTGGCGCGGCGATGTTTTACGGCGATGGCATGATCACGCCGGCGATCTCGGTGCTCTCCGCGGTCGAAGGACTCGAAATTACCGCGCCGGTGCTCACACCCTACGTCGTGCCGCTGACGCTGGTGATACTGATCGGATTATTTTCGATCCAGCGTCACGGCACGGCGAGAGTCGGCGTATTGTTCGGGCCGGTAATGTGCCTGTGGTTCGTTACACTTGCGGTGCTGGGGGCCATGGAAATCGTAACGTCGCCGGCGGTGCTGGCAGCGCTCAATCCTGCCTACGCAATTGGATTTCTTGTCGGCAGCCCGATCGCCGCATTTCTGTCGCTGGGCGCTGTGGTGCTGGCGGTTACCGGCACGGAAGCGCTCTACGCCGACATGGGGCACTTCGGCGCGAGGCCGATCCGGCGCGCCTGGCTCTTCTTTGTCCTGCCTGCGCTGGTGCTCAATTACTTCGGGCAGGGCGCTCTGATTATTCACGACCCAGGGGCCATCAAGAATCCGTTCTATCTGCTCGCTCCGGCGTGGGCGCTGCTCCCGATGGTCATTCTCGCCACGTGCGCCACGGTCATCGCTTCGCAGGCGGTCATCTCGGGCGCTTTTTCCTTGACGCGGCAAGCCATACAGATGGGATATTGCCCGCGGCTGACCATCATGCACACGTCCGAGCGCGAAATCGGACAGATCTACGTGCCGTTCATCAACTGGACGCTGCTTGGCGCGGTGATGCTGCTGGTCGCCGGCTTTCGGAGCTCGAGTAATCTCGCCGCCGCATACGGCATCGCCGTGACGCTGGCGATGGCGATCGACTCGCTGCTGATCTTCGTCGTCATGACAAGACTGTGGCATTGGAACCGCTTCGCCGCACTCGTCATCGCGTTGCCACTGGTGACGATAGACGCAGCGTTTCTCGCCTCGAACGCGCTCAAGATTCCCGAGGGCGGCTGGTTCCCCATCGTCATCGGCGGCATCGTCTTCACGCTCCTTACCACCTGGCAGCGCGGACGTTCGATACTGCACGAGCGGCTGTCGAAAGAGACGATGCCGCTGGATGTGTTCATCGATAGCATTGCGTCGCACCCTCCTGTTCGCGTTCCGGGCACGGCGGTGTTTCTAACCAATATGCCGGGGCGGGTACCGCATGCGCTGCTGCACAACCTCAAGCACAACAAAGTGCTTCACGAGCGCGTGGTGCTGTTGAAGGTAACCACGCGCGACATTCCGAAAGTCCCCTTGCGTGAACGGTTGCAGATCGAAGAGCTCGGATGCAGCTTCCAGCAGTTCGAGGCGTTCTTTGGATTCAAGGAAGACCCGGACGTTCCGGCGCTTCTTGAAGAGTGCGGTCGCCGCGGTTTTCCGTTCGACATGATGGACACGTCGTTTTTTGTCTCGCGCGAGACGCTGATCGCGACGGTCGCTCCGGGCATGGCGCTCTGGCGCGAGCGCCTGTTCGTCTCGATGTCCAAGAACGCGACCAAGGCGAGCGAATTCTTCAATGTTCCCACCAACCGCGTCGTCGAGCTCGGCACGCAGGTAGAGCTGTAAAAGAAAAGCGCCCTGAAACGGGCGCCTTTGAGGTATTGGCGGAGAGCAAACGCGACGGACGCGCGCCCGCAATCAAAACGCTATTGCAGTGTGGCCATCTGGCCGCGCATGGTCTTGATCGCCTTGCTCTCAATCTGACGGATGCGTTCCGCCGAAACGCCGTACCGGTCGGCGAGCGCCTGCAGCGTCGCTGCGTCTTCGTCCTCCCGCAACCATCGCGCCTCGATGATCTCGCGGCTCCGGTCGTCGAGTCGCGCCAGCGCGCTCTTCAATCCGTTGCTGCGGTTCCGCGAGGTCTCGGCCCGTTCAAGAATCTGCACCGGCTCGGCCTCGGTGTCGGTCAGATAGGCGATCGGCGTCATGGTCTCGCCTTCGTCTCCTGCCGGCGGATCCAGCGCAACTTCCTGGCCGGTGAGCCGCGTTTCCATTTCCAGCACTTCTTCCGGCTTGACGTTCAGCGCCTGCGCAATCCCGCGCGCTTCCGACCGAGTGAGCGCGTGGCTGCCCGGCTTCATGCTGCGCAGGTTGAAAAAAAGCTTGCGCTGGGCCTTGGTGGTCGCAATCTTGACCAGCCGCCAGTTGCGCAGGATGTGCTCGTGGATCTCCGCTTTGATCCAGTGCAGGGCAAACGAAACCAGGCGGACGCCGCGCTCCGGATCGAAGCGTCGCACCGCCTTCATCAGGCCGATGTTTCCTTCCTGGATCAGATCCGCCTGCGGCAGTCCGTAACCCAGATAATTGCGGCTGATGGCGACCACCAGACGCAAGTGCGACAACACCAGCTGGCGAGCCGCGTCCAAGTCGCCGTCTCGTTGCAGCCGGCGCCCAAGCTCGACCTCCTGCTCATGCGAAAGGAGCGGGAACCGATTCACTGCCTGAATGTAATGGTCAAGGCTCCCCAGCGAGGCCGGTGTCGGGAATGCCAAGGTGCTTGCGGACATCGAAATAGTCTCCTTTTTAGCGTCTAAATTTTAGCACTCGGGTTATAAGAGTGCCAACGCGACCGGAAGTTCCGGAGCCCGCCCGACAATAGTGTGTGCTCGCACTCACGCCAGGCACGCTAGCGGCTTGGAGGCGTTTTCCGGAAGTACCCGAAGCAGTGGCGTCATCGGCGACCACCGCGAGGGTACGGCGTCAGCCGACGAGTGCATCGGCGAACTCGGCGGCGCGAAAAGGCCGCAGGTCATCGACGCCTTCTCCGATGCCGATCAGCTTGATCGGAATAGGCTGGGTCTTGGCGATGGCAGCGACCACCCCTCCCTTTGCGGTTCCATCGAGCTTGGTCAGGACCAGGCCGGTCAAATCCAGCGCCGCATCAAAGGCAGCGACCTGGGCAAGGGCGTTCTGACCGGTGTTGGCGTCAAGCACCAGCAGCGTCTCATGCGGGGCTCCGGGCTGCGCTTTGGCCAGCACGCGCCGGATCTTCTTTAGCTCCTCCATCAAGTGCAGCTGCGTCGGAAGGCGGCCCGCGGTATCGGCCAAGACCACGTCGATGCCGCGAGCGCGAGCGGCGGCGATGGCGTCGAACATGACGGCGGCGGGATCGCCGCCGTGCTGCGCGATGACCGGGACGCCGTTGCGCTCGCCCCAGATTTCGAGCTGTTCACGGGCGGCAGCGCGAAAAGTGTCGCCTGCGGCAAGCAATACCGAATAGCCCTGCGCCTGGAGGTACTTGGCAAGCTTGCCTATGGAAGTCGTCTTACCGGTACCGTTAACGCCGGCAATCATCACCACGAAGGGCCGATCGGCGCCGACAATCAGTGGGTTTTCGAGCGGGAGCAGGAGCTCGGTGAGCACGGCCTTGAGCAATGTGCGCGCGTCGGCATCGATCTCGGCGCGCTTGGCACGGGCGGCGAGCTGGGCAAGCAGATGCGCCGTCGCGGGAACGCCGACGTCGCCTTCGAGCAGCGCGGCCTCGAGCTCTTCGAGGGTCTCGTCCGAAAGCGTCCTGCGTCCGAACACCGCGCTGAGCGGACGGCTGAGGCGCTCACGCGAAAGCCCCAGCCCCGCTTTCAGTCGTTCGCCCCATGAGCGGCGGTCGGGTTCGGCATCGCGTTTGAACAGGTCGAACATGAGGTCGCTGAGGGTGAAAGCTATAATTCTACCTTTCCGCCCAGCATGCCTCCCCGCAGCCCGCCCAAGGCCAATCAGCTTCGCATTATCGGCGGGCGTTGGCGCGGGCGGCGCATACCCTTCTCTTCCGTTCCCGGCCTCAGGCCGACACCGGACCGGGTTCGCGAGACTGTTTTCAACTGGCTCGGACAGGACCTCGCGGGAGCGAAGACGCTGGACCTATTCGCCGGCAGCGGTGCGCTGACCTTTGAAGCGTTGTCGCGAGGCGCTACGCTCGGCGTCGCCGTCGACCATCACGCCGGGATCGTGCGCGGGCTCGTCACCACCGGAACGGCGCTCGGCGCGGCAGCACTCGAGACGCATTGTTCGGACGCGCGGGCCTTCCTTGCGCGCGAAAAGCGGGCATTCGATGTGATCTTTCTCGATCCGCCCTTTGGCAACGCCGACTGGGACGCGCTGCTTCCGGCCGCGGCGGAGCGGCTCGCGCCGTTGGGAATGCTGTACGTGGAAGCGCCCGCAGCCATCGACTCGCCGCACGGCCTGGAGGTTTGGCGAGGCGACAAGGCCGGACGGGTACACTATCATTTGCTGCGCCGCGCCGATGAGGCGCGGTCCGCTTAAGTCAAGCCGATGCTCACCGTCGTCTATCCCGGAACGTTCGATCCCTTTACCCGAGGCCACGAGGATCTCGTGCGGCGAGCGGCGAAACTGTTCGAGCGCGTGGTGGTCGCCATCGCCGACAGCGAGAGCAAGCGGCCGATGTTCGCCTCCGCCGAGCGCATCGCCATGGCTCGCGAAGTCCTCGCCGAACATCGCAATGTCGAGGTGGCCGGCTTTTCCGGGCTGTTGATGGATTTCGTGCTCTCGGCGGGTGCCGCCGTGATCGTCCGCGGGCTGCGCGCGGTGTCCGACTTCGAATACGAATTCCAGATGGCAGGCATGAACCGGAACCTGTATCCCGAGGTCGAAACGCTGTTCCTTACGCCCGCCGAAAAGTATCTCTTCATGTCGTCGACGATCGTTCGCGAGATCGCGCGCTTCGGCGGTGATGTCAGCAACTTCGTGCACCCCGTCGTCGCGGCCAGGCTGAAGGCCAAGGTTGCGGAGATGGATGCGGGCGAGACAAAAAGGTAGCGCGAACCATGGCGCTGATGATTACTGACGAATGCATCAACTGCGACGTCTGCGAGCCCGAATGCCCCAACGGGGCCATCACGCAGGGGGTCGAGATTTACGTCATCGATCCTTCGAAGTGCACCGAGTGCGTCGGCCACTTCGACGCGCCTCAATGCGTCGAAGTCTGCCCCGTGGACTGCATCCCGGTGAATCCCGACCAGGTCGAAACGCGGGACCAGCTCAGGCTTAAATACGAAGGCTTGATGAGGGCCGCAAACAAGGCCGCGCCGTCCGCCGAAATCGGCGGGAGCTGACTCAAGGACACGGCCCCTCAACCCGCTCGTGAATGAGATGCGTCGCGTGTGGGCCGCGAGCGTCGACTCGCAATTCCCCGTCGATCCCCACGCTTCGCGCGGGGCCCCGCGCCGGGCAGCTCGCGCCGCCGCTAGCCGTTGGCGGCCATAGGCAATAGCTCAGGCTGCTCGATAATCGCGACAATGGCGGAGAGCTCCCGCTCCAGCGCGGTGATCTGGTCGCGTATTGCCGCTTCGGCTTGCTCCAGCTCGCTCAGCCGCTCCTCGAGCTCGTCGCTTGCGCGGTGGATGCGCTTGACGCTTTCGAGGCGCCGGCGCAGCTGGATGTGGTGCTCGCGTACCTGGGTTTCCAGTGGGGCCATGACTGCCTTGAGCCAGCTCTCCAGATCGCGATTGGCGATGTCGTAGACGTGCTTGACGCGGATCGCGATCGTTTCGAAAAAGCGTTTCATCAGCGTGAACTTGGCCTTGCTGACCATGTTCCACAGGGTATTGAAGTGAACGTTGTACGCACGCTCGAGACGTTCGACCTCTTTCTGATACTTGAGCATTGAAAATGACGGCGGCGCGTAAGGCTCGAGTCCGTGCTCGCTCGCGAATCGCACGTACATCGCCAGCATCATTTCGTGGATTTCCGAAGTCTGGCCCGCGCTTTGCTGGAGGCCGCCGTGGATGTGGGCGAAGAAATCGTTCATGGCCGAGCGCACGCCCTTGGTGAAGGGACTGTCTTCGATGCGTTTGCGAGTTTCTCCGGCCGTCGCGCGCAGCTTCTCCAGCCCGATGCATTCGTAGAGCGTGTTGGTCTGCTGCGTGAACACCGTCCGCAGCGCCGTGTAGCGCTGCATGCCGCGCTCGAACAGATCCTTCTCCTGCTGGATGCGTTCCATCATGTGCTCGACGACATCCTGATTCTTGCCTCGCAGGCCGCGAAGCTCGCCCACCTGTTCGCGGATACCCGCGATGCGGCTCTCGAGTATGGTGCGCGTGCTCGCAGCCAGGGAACGAATTTCGGTGCGCGTCGCCGATCCGACGATGTGCCGCTTCGCCGGAATCAGCTCTTTCGAAAGCGCCATTTCAAGCTGCGGCAGGCGGCTCTTGGCCAGGAGCGCATCGTCACCGTTGACCTTGGCGAGGAGCGCCTTCTGCGCGGATACCGGGAAGACCTGAGCCGGTGGAATCGCAAGCAGTTGTGCGCTGTTGCGCACCTGCCGCGCGATTTCGGATTCGATCTCCGATGCTGACCGGAGCTCGTCCCAGAGCCCGTCGATCTTGTTCAGAATGACCAGGCGGCCCTCCTTGGTGGCGGGATTTTCGCCAACCAGGTGGTTTCGCCACACGTCGATGTCGGTCTTGGTTACGCCGGCATCCGCGGCCAGGATGAACAGCACCGCGTGCGCGTTGGGCAGCAGGTTGAGGGTCAATTCGGGCTCGGTTCCAATCGCGTTCAGTCCCGGCGTGTCGAGTATCACCAAACCCTGCTGCAAAAGTGGGTGCGGAAAATTGATCACCGCGTGGCGCCAGCACGGAATATCGACTGCTGCCTCGTCGGCCGACGACATCGGGGCCAGCACGTCGCCGTCATCGTAGAGTCCGTATTTGCGGGCGAGCACGATCGGCACGCGTTTGGTCTGCGAGACCTGAGACAAGACCTCGCTCATTTTGTCTGCCGACGATAGATCGAGGGCGAGCGTTACCCACTCGTCGGCGTAGTTCTTGAACTCCGTCACCGACCCGTCGCGGGCCCGCGTTTCGATCGGCAACAAGCGTATCGACGGCGGCCGCGTGGAATCGTAGAGGAGCTCGGTCGGACACATGGTCGTGCGCCCGGCCGCGGACGGCAGCAAGCGCTGTCCGAAGTCGGCGAAAAAGATGGCGTTGATCAGCTCTGACTTGCCGCGCGAGAACTCTGCGACAAAGGCCACGACCAATTGATCCTGGTGCAGCCGCTCGAGCAAATGCTGGACGGTGAGATCGGCGTGGGCGTCGGCCAATTCCTGCTGCGAAAGCCATTCGTGAAGGCCGGAAATGCCCGCGGAAAGGCGCCGGCGCCAGTCGCTGTACGCCTCGAATCGCGCTGCCAGGTCCCTGGATTGCATCATGATTGTCCCTCCCTCGGGCGCGAGCCTGAACTTGGGAGCGCAGACGCCCGGTCTTCACAACGGCCTCGACAACGGAAATCGAGCGCCGGCGCCTTGCGCACGTGCCCCTGACGCCCCTTTTTCGCTCAGCGACGTCCTGCCGGGGACTCTAGCACAAAGCGCGCCACGCAAATCGCCTGGCGCGGGCTAACGTTGGCACCTGGGACAGAAGGTCGTCGCGCGACCGCCAAGCCGGACGGAGCGGATCGCCGTCCCGCATACTCGGCACGGCCGCCCCTCGCGACCGTAGACGAAATAATGGAGCTGGAAGTAGCCGGCCGCGCCGTCGCTGTCGACATAGTCCCGCAGCGTGCTTCCGCCCTTGGCGATCGCGTCGGCAAGCGTCTCGCGCACGGCCTCGCGCAGCCGCCTCATCCGTACGCGCGAGATCCGGTTGGCGGCACGCGTCGGGCGGATACCGGCGCGGAAGAGCGACTCGTTGGCGTAGATGTTGCCGACGCCGACGACCACCGTGTTATCCATAAGGGCGAGCTTGATCGCCACGCGGCGCTTGCGCGTGGCGTGAAACAGGTGATCGGGATCGAACTCCGGGCGCAGGGGCTCGGGCCCGAGTCGGGTCAGCAGCGGGTGATGCGCAGCGTCGGGCAACCACAGCACCGCGCCAAAGCGTCTCGGGTCGTGATAGCGCAGGACGACTCCGTTGCCGAATTCAAGGTCGACGTGGTCGTGGATGCGCTTGGGCGGGGTATCCTTATAAACGCGCAGACTGCCGGTCATCCCGAGATGGATGAGCAGCGTATCCATGCCCAGCCGGAATAGCAGATACTTGCTTCGTCGCTCGACCTTTTCGACCACCCGGCCGACGAGTCTCTGCGGCAAGTCTTCAGGAACTGGCCAGCGCAATCGGCGGTCGTAGAGTCGTACCGCCGTCACATTCTGCCCTTCCACGTAAGGCGCAATCCCCCGCCGGGTGGTTTCGACTTCGGGGAGCTCAGGCATGGGCGGCGGGGCGCGTTTGTTGCTGCGTCGAATATAACCTAAGATTGAAGGCGCTCCGGCATCAGGCCGATAGCACAGAAAGCGATTCGCATGTTTCCTCACCGCTCGCACTCCTTGTCCTGGCTGGCGCTCCATCTGACGCTGCTGCTGGGAGCTGCCGGTACCAGCTACGATGCCTTGGCGCAAAGGGCGCCCGTTGTGCCGGCACGCCCGGTTGCCCCGGATCTCCTAGAGCATCCGCTGACCGCCGAGCTCGTCTACAGAATGCTGGTCGGCGACATCGCCCTGCAACGCGGCGCGCCGGCGCTCGCAGCACGTGCCTACTTCGAAGCCGCGCAGGAATCACAGGATGCGCAGATTGCGCGGCGCGCGACCGAGGTCGCACTGTTTGCCCGTCAACGCGACCTTGCACTGGAGGCTGCGCGGCTGTGGTCGAAGCTCGATCCGAGCGCCGATCGGGCCAAGCAAATGGTCGCAACGCTGTCGCAACCGGGCGCCAGCAGTGACATCAAGGCGGAGCTGGAACGCGTGCTGGCCGAGGCAGGCGCCGACAGCAAGACGCTCGGCGATGCATTCGTGCAGTTGAATCAGGCGCTTGCCGCGCAGACGGATAAGACCGTTGTGTACCGCCTCATCGTCGAGCTCGCGAAGCCATATCCCGGCGTCGCCGAGGCGCACTTCGCAGTCGCGCTCGCTGGATACAACACCGGACTTTCAGATCTGGAAATTGCCGCCGCATCGATGCGGGCGGCCGATCGGGCGCTCGAGCTCAAGCCCGACTGGGAGCGCGCGGCGCTGATCAAGGCCGATCTCCTCGCCAAGACGTCTCCCGAGGGCGCAATTCGCTATTTGAATGGCTTCCTGGCGAGCGTGCCCGAGTCGCGCGCGGCGATCGGGGCGCTGGCCCAACTCTACGTCGAGCAGAAGCGATACGGCGAAGCTCGCGCATTGTTCCAGCGCTTGCTCGACGAAGACAAGTTCGATCGCGACATCCAGTTCGCGGTTGCGGCGATCTCGGTGCAGATGAAAGACTACGCTACTGCGGAGCGCATGTTCGAAGAGCTCCGCAGCGCAGGCGCCGATCCCGGCGCAGTGGCGTTCTATCTCGGACAGATCGCCGAGGAGACCAAGCGCTACGACGAGGCGATCGCGCGTTATCGTGAAGTCACCGATGGGGATCGCGCCTGGATCGCGACGCTGCGGATCGCGACCGTGCTGGCAAAAAAGGGCGACATCGAGGGAGCGCGCCGATATCTGGCGTCGCTCAAGCCGGAGAGTCGAGAGCGCGGCATCGAACTGCATCAGACAGAGGCGCAGGTCCTGCGCGACGCGGGCGATTACAAGGGCGCGTACGCGGTACTTTCCAGCGCTCTGGCGGCGGAGCCGAATTCAGCGGAGCTGATCTACGACGTCGCCATGGTTGCCGAAAAGCTCGACCGTCTCGATGAAGTGGAGTCGAGGCTGACACGCTTGATCGAGCTCAGGCCGGACAACGCGCAGGCGCTCAACGCGCTTGGCTACACGCTTGTCGACCGCACCCCGCGGACCGCGGAGGGGCTGAAGCTCATCGAGAAGGCGCTTACGCTCGCGCCGGAGGACCCGTCGATCCTCGACAGCATGGGATGGGCGCATTTCCGCCTGGGTAATCTCGGCGACTCGGAGAAATTCCTGCGCCGCGCGCTGGCCGACCGGCCCGATCCGGAGATCGCCGCGCACCTCGGCGAAGTGCTATGGGCCAAGGGAGAGCGCGACCGCGCCAAGGAGGTCTGGCAGTCGCAACTCAAGGAGACACCGGACAACGCGCTTCTCCTCGAGACCGTGCGTCGACTTGCGCCATAGCGCGGGCTTCACTCGCTGATGCGTCCGTCCATCTGCGTTGCGCGCGCAGCGCGCTTCGCGGCGGCGGTTAGCCTGCTCATCCTCGCCGGGTGCGCGTCTGTGCCGGCGCCGCGCGACTCTGCGCCAGTCAAGTTTGGCGATGCACGGACCTCCTACGAGATCGCCGGCAGGCTCTCGGCGCGCCATGACGCCGACGCGTTCGCCGCCAGCTTTCGCTGGAGCCACACCGGCGATCGCGACGAACTGGATCTCGCGTCGCCGTTGGGCCAGACCGTTGCCCGTCTGGTCGGCGACACGCGCGGCGTTCTATTGCAGACACCGGACGGTAAAGTGGAAACCGCGAGCGACTGGACGACGTTGACCTCTCGTGGGCTGGGCTGGGCGCTGCCGGTCGAGGGCTTGGCATTCTGGATTCAGGGCGCGCCGAGAAAGGGTGCGCCGTTCACAGCCGAAGCCGGCGCTGACGGGGTGCCGGGCGTTTTGCGCCAGGACGGATGGACCATCGTCTATCAGGCGTTTACAAAGGACGCATCGGGCGAGTCGCGTCCCGCTCGAATGACCCTCGACTACCCCGGTGTCGAGTTGCGGCTGGTCATTGACGCGTGGCAGTGACGCCGACCCTGACGCTTCCTGCCCCGGCGAAGCTCAATCTTTTTTTGCATGTGACCGGGCGGCGGCCGGACGGATACCACACGCTCGAATCGCTGGTCGTGCCGATCGACCGCGCCGATCTCATCACGCTTTCGCTGCGCGACGATGACGCGGTGACGCGCACGCACGGCGCGGCCGGCGTTGCGGCAGAGGACGATCTCGCAATCCTGGCAGCTCGCCTTGTCCAGCGCGAGTGTGGCGTCGCCCGCGGCGTGGCGATCGGTGTCGACAAGCGCCTCCCTATGGGTGCGGGCCTGGGAGGCGGAAGCTCGGACGCAGCGACCGTGCTTCTCGCCCTGAATCGCATGTGGCGGCTTGGGCTCTCGCGCGAGACACTGATGAAACTCGCGCTGAAGCTTGGCGCAGACGTACCCTTCTTCGTCTTCGGCGAGCCGGCGTTCGCCCGCGGTATCGGCGAAAAACTGCAGGCCTGCAGCGTGCCCGCCACCTGGTTCGTGGTGGTCGCACCGCCGATCCACGTTCCAACGTCGGAAATCTTCGCTGCGACTGAATTGACACGCGACACCGAGTCCGCGAAAATATCAGTCTTTTCCGAGGGCTACGGCCGCAACGATCTGCAACCGGCGGCGGTTGCGCGATTTCAGGAGATCGCAGACGCCCTCGAGGCGCTTCATGGCGTGGCTTCGGAGGCGGGAACGCGCATGACGGGCTCAGGCGCGTGTGTGCTGGCTGCGTTTGCGAACGAACAGGCTGCACAACAGGCGCTATCGAGGCTGCCCTGCGGAATGACCGGTTTTGTTGCGCGTGCACTCGATCGTCACCCGCTCTGGTCGTTTGCCTAAGCGATGTCGGCCTTCAAGAAATTTCGGAAGTAACAGTTTCCCTTGGGGAGTCGCCAAGTGGTAAGGCACCGGATTTTGATTCCGGCATTCGTAGGTTCGATCCCTACCTCCCCAGCCACACCTGCGCTTCTGGCGATTAATCCTGGGCGGCGCGATGGCGTTTGAACGCATGCGGATCTTTACCGGCAACGCCAATCCCAAGCTCGCCGAAGCGGTCGTCAAGCATATGAACATCAGTCTCGGCCGATGTATCGTCGGCCGCTTTTCCGACGGCGAGGTGATGGTCGAGTTGCTGGAAAACGTTCGCGGCCGCGACGTCTTCATCCTGCAATCGACCTGTGCGCCGACCAACGACAACCTGATGGAAATTCTGGTGATGGTCGATGCGCTGAAACGCTCTTCGGCGGGAAGGATCACTGCCGCGATCCCGTACCTCGGATACGCCCGTCAGGACCGCCGCCCACGCTCGGCGCGGGTGCCGATCACCGCCAAGGTCATCGCCGACATGATTACGACCGTCGGCGTGGACCGGGTGATGACCATGGACCTGCACGCCGATCAGATTCAGGGCTTTTTCAATATCCCGGTCGACAACATATACGCGACGCCGATATTGCTGGGCGACCTCTGGAAGCAAAACTACGAAAATCTGCTCGTCGTGTCTCCGGACGTCGGCGGGGTGGTGCGCGCCAGGGCCATCGCCAAGCGCCTCGACTCGGACCTCGCGATCATCGACAAACGCCGCCCGAAAGCGAATGTCTCCGAAGTAATGAACATCATCGGCGACGTCGAAGGCCGTTCATGCGTGATCATGGACGACATCGTGGATACCGCGAACACGCTCTGCAAGGCGGCTGCGGCACTGAAAGAAAACGGCGCGCAGAAAGTGGTCGCGTATTGCACGCACCCGGTGCTCTCAGGCGGCGCCGTGGCGCGCATCGCCGAATCGCAGCTCGATGAAATCGTCGTCACCGACACGATTCCTCTTTCCGATGAAGCGCGCGCGTGCAAACGCATACGGCAGCTCTCCTGCGCTCAACTCCTTGCCGAGACGATGACGCGGATCTCCAACGAAGAGTCGGTGAGCTCTCTGTTCACCGAGTAGGGCGGCCCGACTTCCGCGGAGACGCGTCTCGCGCGGCGGGGCAGCCAGCGCAGAAGCTTGGAGCCGGGACTCTCCGACGCGAAGCCGCCGACAGACGATCGGGTCCGACCACCGCCGGAATTTGCGCCGACCTCGCGAATCACGTTATAATTCAAGGCTTCCCCCGCTTATTTGCCAAAGCGGCATGTCGCCATAGCGGACGACCGCACCGCCGACTAACGCGCCAGCGGAAGGCCGCAGACAAGGAGCTCTTGCCATGCAACAGTCACCGCAACCGTCGCAACAATCGTTCACCGCATTCGCGCGCGAAAGCGAAGGTCGTGGCGCGAGCCGCCGTCTTCGTCAGACCGGACGGGCGCCCGGCATCGTCTACGGCGGCGCCGACAAGCCGCAGACGATAGCGCTCGATCACAACGCCTTGATTTACGCCCTGAAAAGGGAAGCGTTTCATTCCACCATCCTGACCATGACGCTGGGCGAGACGACGCAACGCGTTTTGCTGCGCGACGTGCAAATGCATCCGTTCCGTCACGAAGTGCTGCACATCGATTTCCTGCGCGTCGACGAAAACCGCAAGATCCGCGTGAAAGTGCCGCTCCATTTCGCCAACGGAGAGATTTCCCCCGCGGCGTCGACGGATGCGATCATAAGCCACGTGCTGACGGAGCTCGACGTGTCGTGCTTGCCCAAGGTTCTGCCGGCGTTCATCGAGGTCGATCTTTCTACGCTGGCGGTGGGACAGTCGATCCACGTTTCGGATCTGACCCTGCCGGCCGGGGTGACCGCGGTGACGCGTGGCGGCGAAAGCCCGGTAGTCGCGACGGCGATCGTGCCGAGAGTCATCGCTGAAGTCGAAGAGGTCGCCGCGGTGGTTGAGCCAGGCGCCGTCGTCGAAGGCGCGCCGGTGGAAGCCGGAAAGGAAGGCGAGAAAGCGGTCGAAAAGGGCGCGGAGAAGGGCGCCGAAAAGGCTCCGGAAAAGAGCGCGGAGAAAACTTCCGCCAAAAAGGACGCCAAGAAGTAAGCCAGTCGTCCACGCAAGAAGGCCCGCCTGGCGGTTCCCGGCGGGCTTTTTTGTTGGCGCCGGCGTGATACACAGGTGCAACAATGACGCCATTGCGATTAATCGTCGGCATAGGTAACCCAGGCAGCGAATACCGCGCGACCCGGCATAACGCGGGCGCGTGGTTCGTCGAGCGCCTGGCGCAGGCGGTGGGCGCGTCACTTGGCATGCAAGCGAAGTTTCAGGCCCTCGTTGCCAGCGTACGAGCGAACGACGGCATCGATCGGCGATTGGCATTGCCGCAAACCTTTGTGAACCGGAGCGGCCAGGCGGTATCCGCGCTGGCTCACTTCTATCGCATTGCACCGGAGGAAATCCTGATCGCGCACGACGAGCTCGACCTGAAGCCGGGCGCCGTCAAGCTCAAGCTGGGCGGCGGCAGCGCGGGTCACAATGGACTCAAGGATATCGCCGCATCGCTCGGCACGCCGGCCTTCTGGCGACTCAGAATTGGCATCGGCCACCCGCGCGAGGGCGCGCTTTCGGAACAGGAGGTCGCCGATTACGTGCTTCACAGGCCGCGCCTGGAAGAGCAGCGGGCGATCGACGATGCCATGGTCCGCGCGCTCGCAATCTGGCCCTCGCTCGAGGCGGGCGACACCGAGCGCGCGATGCACCAGCTGCACACGGTGCCAAAGGCGCCCAAGGCGACCGAGGCTCCAGCGACGGCAATCGACGCACCGGATTCAAACAAGCCACCTGCACCACCGGCATCTTCGCAGGGCGCTACGGATAACCCCAAAGAAAAGGGATCCAGGACGAAATGAGTCTCAGATGCGGCATCGTCGGATTGCCGAACGTGGGCAAGTCAACGCTCTTCAACGCGCTGACCAAAGCCGGGATCGCGGCCGAGAACTATCCGTTTTGCACCATCGAGCCCAACATCGGTATCGTCGAAGTGCCCGATCCGCGTCTTGCGCCCTTGGCCGCGATCGCGCGTCCCGAGCGTGTTCTTCCGGCGACGGTCGAATTCGTGGACATCGCGGGATTGGTCGCCGGCGCGTCGAAGGGTGAGGGCCTGGGCAATCAATTTCTGGCCACCATTCGCGAGACTGACGCGATCGCGCATGTCGTTCGCTGCTTCGAGGATGACAACGTCGTCCACGTCGGCGGTAAAATCGACCCCGTCTCCGACATCGAAACGGTCAACACCGAACTGGCACTGGCCGACTTGGCGACGGTCGACAAACAGCTTGCCAAACACGCCAAGGCGGCGAAAGCAGGTGGTGACAAGGAGGCGCGGCGCCTGGTTGCGGCGCTGGAAAAAGTCGGCGCGGCGCTGAACGAAGCGAGGCCCGCGCGCTCGGTCGATCTCTATCCCGAGGAGCGCGCGGTGCTGAAGCCCTTGTTCCTGCTGACCATGAAGCCGACCATGTACGTGGCCAACGTGGCCGAGCATGGATTCGCCGACAATCCGCTGCTCGCGGCGGTCGAGCAGTACGCGCAGCGCGAAGGAGCGCCTGTGGTCGCGATCAGCGCGGCGCTGGAATCGCAGATCGCTGACCTGGAAGCTGAGGACAAGAGGATTTTTCTTGCCGATATGGGGCTGACCGAGGCCGGGCTCGATCGGCTGGTGCACGCCGGCTACAAGCTGCTTGGCCTGGAAACCTACTTCACTGCCGGGCCGAAGGAGGTTCGTGCGTGGACGGTGAAGGGCGGCAGCACCGCGCCGCAAGCCGCAGGCGTGATCCATACCGACTTCGAAAAAGGCTTCATTCGCGCGGAGGTGATTGCTTACGACGATTTCATCGCCTGCAACGGGGAGCATGGCGCCAAGGATGCGGGGAAAATGCGCCTCGAAGGCAAGGAATATGTCGTTCGCGACGGTGATGTCATGCATTTTCGGTTCAATGTCTAAGCCGATCAATTCACTTCATCGAACCTCATTTAAGATCAACCGTCGGTCCAATGCCCCGGCGACACAAGTCGGGCCGGTAGCGCGGGCAGGAATTACCTCCGAGGTGGACGTGCTCCGCTCAAATTCGCAGTTGCGTACGCGTCGGCGCGAGGGTTGGCGCTCAATCGGGCGTTCATCACGCGATACCAAAGCGGCGGCACCAGGGCAAGGAGCAGCAGGCCGGGATAGCCCAACGGCGCCTGGAGCGAGCCATCGTCATTGACCAGCTGCGAATAGCCTTGCCTGGGCTTCAAGTGATGGTCGGCATGCAGCCCTAGATTGAAGCAGGATCGGTTGGAGGCGTGATCCGAAGTCCACGCGTGATCCGCGCGAAGACGCTCGAGGCGACCTGACGCGGTCTCGCGACGGACCACGCCGTAATGCTGCGTGTAGTCGATGGTCAACGCGAGAAAGATGGCGACTGCGCTCTGTCCAACAAACAGCGCCAACCCGATCCAACCAAAGGCCATGCCGAGCGCGACATAAAGCGCCGCCTGCAGTGCCAACGCGCGCAGCATTGCATTGTCCATTCGCCATGGCGACAGTCCCTTGCGTGCCAGCCTCGAGCGCTCCACGCGCCAGCCGCTGTGCCAGGCGAGCACGAAGGCGCGGCCGACAAAGTGGACAAGTGGTTCGTTGAGCCGCGAGGTGCCGGGGTCGAGCGGCGTGCCGACATAGGGATGGTGTACGCGCAGGTGCACGATCGGGAAATGCGGATACGAGACGAGCAGCATGAAGGCCTGCGCGATCGCGCGTTCGAGCGATCCGCGCCGGTGCAGCAGCTCATGCGCCGCACTTATTCCAACGGTGCCAGCCGAGATGCCGACCATGACGGCGATCATCGCGATCGACATCGGCGCTTTGGGTGTCGCCGAAACAATCCATAGAGCATAAACGAGGACGGCGCCCTGCAGGAGTGGCGCCGTAAAAAGCAGCGCCCTGGTCGTCGACCCTGCGGCGTCTCGCGTTGGCACCACGCGGGGACTCAGGGCGTCGACACCCAGCGCCAGCACTATCCATGCGAGCCACACGCCGAGCGTCGCCCCTAGTCCGGAATCGGCCACGATGCAGGCGAACGCGAGCATCGGCAAGAGCAATACGGCAACGCTCCGCGCGAATACTTCCACGACCATCTCCACCTCGCCCGTGACTCGAGACATCTTACCAGCGGCGGCGCTTGCACGCGTGCGAACAGCCGCTGCATCATGGGCGGTCGGTTGGTGAATATTCCACAATTGGGCTGCGGCGCGAGCCGCTGGGCTAAAGCGGGCCGGGGCAGCACAATGGATTCCGGCGCGAATGCGAGCGCGCGACGAGCCCCGCTTGATCCATGACTCGCATCCTCGGAGAATGGACAATGCCGCGTCCGCGCGCAGCAGGCAAGGCGTCTCCATCCGATGCCGAATGCTCGGCGCGCCGACGCGGCTGCAAAGGCATCCCATGCGGGCGAGCCATGGACGGAGCTACACGCACCACCATCAGGCGAGGAGGACCTTTGGAGCAGATTGCAATTGTCGGAATCGGGTGCCGGCTGCCGGGCAATTCGGAGGGTCCCGATGCCTACTGGCAGAATCTCCTCGCGGGCCGGGACCTGATCAGCGAGACGCCCGCGGATCGCTGGAACCTTAACGCGTACCACGCGATCGACCCGGCCGCCGCTGGCCGCACCTATACGCGCTGGGGCGGGTTCATATCCCGGCCCGACGAGTTCGATGCAGGCTTCTTCGGCATCGCTCCGCGCGAAGCGCTGCGCATGGACCCGCAGCAACGCTGGCTGCTCGAGACGACCTGGGAGGCGCTCGAGGATGCGGGCTACCCGCCTGCGAATCTTGCGGGCTCCAACGTCGGCGTTTTCATCGGCATTTCCGGCTCCGACTACGGCGACGTGCAGAAACGCAGCCGATTCGATGTGGACGCCTACACGAATTCGGGTAATGCGCTGAGCATCGCGGCAAACCGCATCTCCTTCTCGTTCGATTTTCGCGGCCCGAGTCTTGCGGTCGATACGGCGTGCTCGTCGTCACTGGTGGCGCTCGACCTGGCGTGCCAGGCGCTGTCACGTGCCGACGTTCCCGTCGCGATTGTCGGCGGCGCGAATTCGCTGTTCACGCCGGATCTGACCATCGGCTTCAGCAAGGCTTCCATGCTTTCACCGGACGGACGGTGTAAACCGTTCGACGCCGCGGCCAATGGGTACGTGCGCGCAGAGGGCGCTGTATCAATGGTCCTGCGCCCGCTCGACAAGGCACTTGCAAACGGCGATCGCATCTACGCGGTCATCAGGGGGACGTGCGTGAACCAGGACGGCCGGACCGGCAGCATGACAGTCCCGAGCCTGGATCAGCAGATGCGTCTGCTGCGCGAGGTGTACGGCCGCTCCGGAATCAGCCCTGCGCAGGTGAGCTATGTGGAAGCGCACGGGACCGGCACGCCGGTGGGTGATCCGATCGAGGCGACCGCACTCGGCCGCGTCCTCGGACGCGGCGGACCGCGTGACGAGCCGTTGTGGATCGGGTCAGTCAAATCCAACCTCGGGCATCTGGAGCCCGCGTCCGGCGTCGCCGGCCTTGCCAAGCTTGCACTGGCGCTTCACCACCGGGCGATTCCGCCCAGCCTGCACTTCCGCTCGCCGAATCCCGAGATCGCGTTCGAGGCGTTGCAACTCGGCGTGCCGATCCGGGTACTCGAATGGCGCGCGCGCAGCACGGACGACCTGCTGTGCGCCGGTATCAATTCGTTCGGGTTCGGGGGCACCAATGCACATGCCGTACTTACGTCCGCGTCTCGATCGAATCGACGCGACACGGCAAGCATGATGGCGCCCCCGTATCTGTGGACCGTGTCTGCCCGGTCGAAGGAGGCGCTGCGCGAAGCCGTGACGCGCGACGCGACGTTTCTCCGCGATGCCGGAAAAAGTCTCGGCGAGCTCACCGCAACGGTGCAGCGCCGCCGCAGCCACCATCCGCACCGTCTGGTGATCGTCGCGGACGATAAGAACGACGCCGCACGGCGCCTCGCGAATTGGACCGGCGAGTCGGACATGCGCGAGACCATCGCCGGTCACGCGCGCGAAGACGCCCGCGATGTCGTATTCGTCTTCTCGGGGCAGGGTGGGCAATGGCCAGGGATGGGCCGCGAGTTGTTCGAAAAGCTGCCCCTCGTCCGCGCGACAGTCGAACGATTCGATGCCCTAATGCGGCCCAAGTGGGGTCATAGCCTCGCCGAACGTTTTGCAGCGCGCGACGATTCGATTTTTCAGAGCGACGTCGGCCAGCCGGTGTTGTTCGCATTGCAGGTCGCGCTGGCCCGCCTCCTGGAGTCTTGGGGCGTTGTTCCCGCGTGCGTCCTCGGGCACAGCTTGGGCGAGATCGCGGCGGCGCACATCGCGGGAGCGCTCTCGGAGCAGGATGTGGCCGATCTTATCGTCGAACGCTCGCGCGCACAGGAGCGTACGCGAGGCGCTTGGCGAATGGCCGCGATCGGCGTTTCGGAAGACGAGGCACGCGAGCTGCTGGCGCCTTACCGTGGCGCGATTCACATCGCAGCCGTCAACGCGCCAACCCAGTTGACGCTTGCGGGCGAGGCGCCCGCGGTCGAGGAGCTGGCGGCGACGCTGGCTGAACGGGGCCGCTTCGCGCGCGTGCTGCCCCTGCCCTATGCATTCCATAGCCCCGCGATGGACGCGGTGCGGGATGACTTCCTCAGTGTTGTGAGTCACGTCGGCGCGCGTGCGGCGACCATTCCTTATCTATCGACCGTAACCGGTGGCGAGCTTCCCGGCGAAGCCCTGGGACCGGACTACTGGTGGCGCAACCTCCGCCAACCGGTTCAGTTCGCCGCCGCCGTGCGGAACGCGATCGGCCGTGGCCACCGTACGTTCGTGGAGATCGGTCCGACTCCGTCGCTCGTGCGGTACATCGACGAGATACTGGCGGCGGAGCATGTCGCGGGAATGGCCATCGGCACGTTGAAGCGCGATGCGCCCGCGATGCAGTGCGTGCTCGGGAGCGTTGCGAAGCAGCATGTGCGCGGCGTCGCGGTGCAGTGGGAGCGGCTGAGCACGGGCGCTGCGTCACATAGACCTTTCCCCACTTATCCCTGGCAGCGGCGACGCTTCTGGGCCGAGTCCCCGGACGCGCGGGCGCTGCGGTTGAGCGGCCCGTCGCATCCGCTGCTCGGAACGCGCAAGCGCGGCGCGAATCCGGCGTGGCTGTCGGATATCGGACTCCACACGCACGCGTTTCTCGGCGATCACCGCCTGGACGACCGGGCGGTATTTCCAGCTGCGGGCTATGTGGAGCTGATGCTGGCGGCAGCCGCACAGGGCTCGAAAGAATCCGCACTCGAGCTCTCCGATGTGCGCTTTGAACGCCTGCTCTGGCTCGACCAGGCCGAACTCGTGGAAACCGCGATGGGCGAGCGCGCGCGCACGGTAGAGATCTGCGCCAAGCCGGCCACCGGCGAAGCCGAGTGGCAGCGGCATGCAGGCGCTCATGCGCGGCTCATCGACCGATCCGCCGCGAACGTGCAAACGGTCTGCATTCCGAAGGACGCACGCGAGATCGACGTCGATGCTCTCTACGCAAGATTTGCCCGGTCCGGGCACGGCTACGGACCGCTGTTCCGGACACTGCGCTGGGCGGGCACCGCCGGTACCGACTTCTGGGGCCGGATCGCGGTCGATGCCCATAACGCAGTCGAGCCGGGCCAGTGGTATCTGCATCCCGCGATTCTCGACGGCGCCCTGCAACTTGCATTGGCATCCGTGCCGGTGGACGAGGAGCGCGACGCCAAATTTCTGCCGGTGCACATCGAGCGCGTGCTGTGGATGCGCCCAGCCAACGGCGAGGTGCTGTGCCGGGTGAGCAATGTCCATCACCAGGATATGCGCAGCTACGCCGACATCGAGCTCTTCACGCCGACCGGAGAGCCGGTTGCAGCAATGTATGGATCCTGCTGCCTCAGGAAAGAGCAAGCCTACCGATTGGCTTCGAGCCCCGCTTCCCTGTACCGCGAGGAATGGACCGATACGGAAGGTGGCGGCACCCGCATCGGCGGGGGCGGAGAACCCTGGGTGATTTGCGGGGATTCCGCGGACGGCGCTTTGGCCGCCGCGATGACGGCGGCCGGACTTCGAGCCGTGCCATGCCGCTTGAATGATGTTCCATCGGACGCCGAGCGCATCATCGTTTGCGCGTGGACTGGCGAGCACATCGAGCCTTCGGCGGAAACGGTTCTGGACGTAGACTGGCCGCTCATGCAACTGGCGCAATCGCTTGCTGCTCACCTGCGCCCGGTCCGGCTGCTGCTCGTCACGGCGGGCGCAACGTGGGGTCAGCCCGGCGGGGATTCACGGGTGGATCTGCAGCAGGCGACGCTGGCCGCGCTGCTGCGCACGATGGTGACCGAATTGCCACACGTGCAATGCCGGCTGCTCGACCTCGATCCGGCAACACCGGAGCAACACGTCGCCCAGACGCTGCGGGAGCTCCGGTCGGATGCACGTGACTCGGAAGTCTCCCATCGAGGCGGACGGCGCTTTGCGCAGCGAATCGGACTACAGCAGCTGCACGAGCTTTCGCCGCGCTTGCTTCCCGCGCGCCGCACGTTGCAAGCGGACTTTCATCTGGAGAGCGCGGGGCCGGGCAACGTCGATGAGTTGCATTGGGTGGAGTCACCGGCCGCGCCGCTTGGCGAGGGCGAAGTCGAAATCGAAGTGCGGGCTGCGGGACTGAATTTCCGCGACGTGCTCAAGGGCCTCGACCACTATCCGCTGAACGCGACGGAGCCGCGTACGTTCGGCGACGAGTGCGCCGGCATCGTTCGTCGCGTCGCGCCGGGAGTGACCTCGGTCGCGCCAGGGGATGCTGTCGTCGCGGTGGCACCCGGATGCTTCGGCAGCCTGGTGCGCGTGCATTCGCTGCTGGTTGCCCCGAAACCGGCACGGCTTACGTTCGAGGAAGCGGCGTCGATCCCGATCGCGTTTCTCACCGCTGAATACGCGCTGAACGATCTGGCGCGTCTCACGGCGGGCGAGACCGTGCTGATCCATGCCGCGGCGGGCGGAGTCGGTCTCGCCGCCGTGCAGGTCGCGCAGCGCTGCGGAGCAACCGTGCTCGGCACCGCGAGCCCGGAGAAGCATGACTTCCTGCGCGCATCCGGCGTCGCGCACGCGTTTCCTTCGCGCGAACTGTCCTTCGTCGACGGCGTCCGCGCCGCCACCGGCGGGCAAGGCGTCGATGTCGTGCTGAACTCGCTGTCCGGCGAGTTTCTCGAGCGCAGCCTCGAGCTGCTCAAGCCGCTGGGCCGGTTCATCGAGATCGGCAAGAAGGACATTTTCGCGAACGAGGCATTGCACTTGCACGCTTTCCGCACGGCTGTCTCGTTCCACGCCGTGGATCTCGCCCGGGTGATTGCGACGCGGCCAGCCTGGATCAGGGAACGGCTCGCGAAGGTGCTGAACGATTTCGCCGAGGGTAGCTATCGGCCGATGCCTCACGTTACCTTCGCCCCTCCCCGGATCGTCGATGCCTTTCGCCTCATGGCCCAGGGCAAGCACGTCGGGAAAATCGTGATCACGTTCGAGGCGGGCGCACGACCGCAAAGCGTTCGCGCGGCGAATGCGGCACCTGTTCGTCCGGACGCTACATACGTGATCACAGGCGGACTCACCGGCTTCGGCTGGGCGAGCGCCGAATGGATCGTTGGTCAGGGCGCGCGGACGCTGGTTCTCGTGAGCCGAACGGGATCGCCGAGCGCCTCCGTGGCGGCGACCCTGGAGGAATGGCGCAGGCAGGGCATCGAAGTGCGTGTCGTCCGCTGCGACGTCGCCGATCCTGCTTCGGTGCACGCGCTTTTCGAGAGCCTTGCCGAAGACCTCCCGCCGGTTCGCGGCGTGTTTCATTCCGCGATGGTGCTGCACGACGAGCTCCTCGCTACAGCCGGTCGCGACGCCTTCGCGCAGGTGCTCGCGCCCAAGGCGCTGGGCGCGTGGAACCTCCATCGCGAGACTGCGCCCTTGGACCTCGACCACTTCGTCCTGTATTCGTCGTGCGCAACGCTGCTCGGGTCGGCTGGACAGGCCAATTACGTTGCGGCCAACCGGTTCGTCGAGGCGCTCGCGGCGCTGCGAAGATCACGCGGATTGCCCGCCACCGCCATCGGCTGGGGGCCGCTCGCCGACTTCGGCGTCGTTTCGGAGCGGGCTGCGCTCGCCCGGTATGTGGAGAATGTCGGTCTCACGGGGCTGCCTCGTGACACGGTATTTGCATGGCTCAAGTTCCTGCTGCGGCGCGACGTGGAATCGGCGTTCGTGCTCCAGGCGGACTGGGTGAGGTACGGCGAAGCGAACCCGACCGCTCGCTCATCCGATCGGTTCGCGGCGCTGATGACCCCGCGGCAGCAATCCGATATCGAGGATGAGCTACCCAGGCAGCTCGCCGCGGTGGCATCCTCGGAGCGGCTCGCGATCGTAACCGCGCGTTTGCGCCGGATGATTGCTGCCGTACTGGGGGCCGACGGCGCAGCGATCGACGCGGACACTCCGCTGCCAAACCTCGGGCTCGATTCGCTGATGGCGTTCGAGCTCAAGGTCAAGATAGAAGGCGAGCTCGGTGTTGCGCTTCCGCTGGATCGGCTGGCGGCGGGCGATTCTCTGAACCAGCTCTCCGGACTGCTGGTCGCGCAATTCGAGCAAGGCGCTTCGGGCCGGACCACGGCGCAGCCTCGCCCGTCGCCGGCAATCGCGGTGGAGGACGATCGCGAGTTCTTCCGGATCCTCGCAAAATCGTCCGCGAGTGCGTTGGAGGCACTGCCGCTGGACGCAGCCGCGCTGACGTACCTGCCGGACAAGCTGCACACCATCGGCGGATTGAGCGATGCGCAGATGGAGGGCCTGTTCGGCCATGAACCCTTCGTCAGTAATTATTTCGAAACCGCGTTCGGTCGGATCGGAGCTGTCACGTTGCCGGTGCGCAGTGGAGCCCTGTTCGCCGGCGATGGCGCGCGTGAGCTCATTCTGCGAGGACTCGCGCTGGCGAGCCGACGGGGAGCGCGCTGCGTCTCGCTGACCGGCTTGATTCCGTCCGCGACCGGGTATGGCGCGGCCATCGAAGCGTGGCGACAGGGCGCCGACCGGCTCGAGCTCACGACCGGCCACGCGACGACGACCGCGGCTGTCGTACAGACGCTCGATAATGCGATGCGCTTGAGCCGCCGTGCACTCGAACGCGAGCGGGTGGCAGTGCTCGGCCTGGGATCGATCGGACAGTCATGCGTGCGGCTCATGCTCACGGTGCTCCCGCATCCGCGCGAACTCGTATTGTGCGATCTCTTCACCAAGGAAGAGGCGCTGCGAGCATTTGCGCAAGTGCTGCGCACCGAGCATCGCTTCCGCGGCCGCATCTCTTTGGCGCACTCCCCAGTCGGGGTGCCGGACGAGGTGTATGCGGCCGATACCATCATCGCTGCGCTCAGCGTGTCGGAGTTGGTGGATGTCGACCGTCTGCGTCCGGGAACGATTGTCGTGGACGACTCCTACCCGCCGGCCTTCACGCTCTCCCGTGCGATCCGGCGCATCGAGGACCGCGCCGATATCCTGTTCAGCAACGCCGGCATGTTGCGGTTGCCGCGACCGGTACGCGAAACCCTGGTCCTGCCGGACGGCGCGGAAAGCGCGCTCGAGGCCTTTGGCGTGGCCGCGTTTCGCGACGAGGTGGCGCGAGATGCCCGCGAGCTGACCGCGTGCGTGCTGTCCAGCGCACTGACCGCGAGCCGTCCGGGATTCCGATCGACGATCGGGCTGGCGAAGCTCGACGATCTCGTGAGCCACTACCGCGGCTTGCAGGACGCCGGCGTCTCGGCGGCAAGGCTTCAATGCGAAAACTATTTCGTCTCCGATGGCCTGATCCTCCGGTTCGCCGAGCGCTTCGGCGCCCGCTTCGAACAGGCGGCGGCCGATTGACGCCGCAAGGAGCGAGCGATGTTTCGAAAGAGCGATGATTTTCCGTTCACCCGCCTGTTGGAAGACAGCTGGCGTGACGTGCTCGACGAATACCGTAACGTCGCCACTCGGATGGACGCGTGGCCCGAAACGCAGTACTACAAGGGCGACTGGGGCACTTTCGGGCTTTACGCCTTTGGGCACAAGCAGGCCGCGAACTGTGCGGCGTGTCCGCGTACGACGCAGCTGGTCGAGCAGATCCCCGGGATGGTCATGGCGGGCTTTTCCCGACTTGCACCCGGCACCCACATCACGCCTCACAAGGGATATGGCGGTTGGGCCGAGTTCGTGCTGCGATGCCATCTCGGCCTGACCGTCAACGATCGGTGCGCACTGCGCGTGGGCAGCGAGACTAAGGCATGGCAGGAAGGGAAAACGCTGGTCTTCTGTGATGCCGTCGAGCACGAGGCGTGGAATTCGGGCGAAACCGAACGCGTCGTGCTGCTACTGGACTTCCGGAACCCGGAATTCCGCCCCAAGCTGCTGAACCCCGATCTCACGCCTGAGATGGAGCAGTACATCCGCAACCAGTGGCGCGATCTCAGCGCCAAGGAGAAACTTCACTACTGGCTGTGGCGCGCAATGAATGTCCGGCGCAATGCCTGATCGGCGCGCGGCGCACACCCTGTCGTCGCCGTCATCGATAGCCACGTCCGTCACCAAAGGGAGCGGTATGCCTTTGGTTGTGCTGAAGGGCGTGCAGAAGACGTATCGGCTCGATGCCGTCGACGTGCCTTCGCTGGTCGACATCGACCTCACGATACGCGCCAACTGCTTTACCGTAATCTCGGGTCCGTCCGGCAGCGGCAAGACCACGCTGCTGAACATGATCGGATGCATCGACCAACCCGATCGCGGGGAGGTCACGGTCGCCGGCGAAGCCGTGCAGGCAATGTCCGACGACGCCCTGTCGGACTTCAGGGCGCGCCATATCGGTTTCATCTTTCAGGCATTCAATCTGCTGCCGGTGCTGACCGTCTACGAGAATGTCGAGTACCCGCTGCTTCTGTCCCGTGTACCGCGTCGAAAGCGAAGGAAACGAATTCGGGACTTGCTCGAGGCCGTGGGGCTTGCGGACAAGGCGGCCAATCTGCCGGGACAACTCTCGGGCGGTCAGCGCCAGCGCGTCGCCATCGCCCGCGCCCTCGCGCCGGCGCCCCAGCTCGTGCTCGCCGACGAGCCGACGGCAAACCTGGACAGCCACACCGGTGCAGAGATCATCGAGCTGATGCGCCGCATGCAGGTCGAGCACGCCGTGTCGTTCGTGTTCTCCTCGCACGATCCGCAGGTGCTGGCCGCGGCCGACGATGCGCTGGCCATGCGCGACGGCAGGATCGAACGCCGCGACACGGTGGGGAGAACCCCGGCGTGAGGAGGACCTGGTCGCTCGCGCTGCGCAACCTGCGCCGCAACCGCCGCCGCTCGCTCACCACGTTGATCGCCATGGTGACCGGTGCGGTGACGATACTCGTCTTCGGCGGCTACAGCCGGAACATCACCTACAGCCTGCAGACCAGCTATGTGCTGCGCAGCGGTCACCTGCAGATCGAACGCGAGGGCTATTTTCTCTACGGCAGCGGCAATCCGGCAGCGTACGGGATCACCGACTACCGGCGGATAATCGACGTGGTCGAGCGTGATCCGGTGCTGGCGCCGATGATCAGGGTCGTGACGCCGACCATCTCGCTCGGGGGCCTCGCCGGCAATTTTGCGGCCGGTGTTTCGCGCACCGTTGTCGGCACCGGCGTGGTGGTCGCGGATCAGAACCGGATGCGCCAGTGGAACGACTACCGGCTGCCGCTCAAGGTCGGCCCGCTCGCGCTCACCGGAACCGCGGAGGACACCGCTGTTATCGGCGTCGGTGTCGCCCGCGTGCTGCAGCTGTGCCGGCAGCTTGCAGTATCGGACTGTCCCCAGCAGGAACAGCCGGAGGGGGAAGGCGCGGGCAGCCACGCGCCGGACGACATCGTGTCGCTGGCGCGCCAGGAGTCGCAATCCACCGCGCCGGAAGGCAAGTTCCGCATCGAGTTGCTGGCCGCGAATGTCCATGGGGCGCCCAACGTGGCGTCGCTCGAGGTGGTGAAGGCCGACCAGCAAGGCTTCAAGGAACTGGACGACATGTACGTAGGGTTGCATCTGTCGCAGGCCCAGCGTCTGGTCTACGGCGCCGCCAGTCCCGCGGTGACAGGTGTTGTCGTGCAGCTTGCGCACACGAGCCAGATACCGCTGGCAAGGGCGCGCCTGGAGGAGCTTCTCGCGACGACGCTCAAGGGAGACCTGCTCGAAATCCAGGACTTCACGGAGCTCAATCCGTTCTACGGGCAGGCGGTAGGCATGTTCGCGGCGATCTTCGGGTTCATGGCGGCGCTCATCGGTGCCATCGTCCTGTTCACGGTGGGCAACACGATGAGCATGGCAGTGGTCGAACGCACTACCGAGATCGGCACCTTGCGCGCGATGGGACTTCGGCGCTCGGGCATTCGCCGCCTGTTTGTGTGCGAGGCGCTGCTGCTCGGCCTCTTCGGAGCCGGCGTCGGGCTGGCAGCGGCGCTCGGAATCGCCTGGATCATCAATCAGTCGGGACTGACCTGGCTGCCGCCTGGACAGGTCGACCGGATACCTTTGGCTGTCCGCCTCTGGGGCGAGAGCTTGCTCATGGCCGGAACTGCGGCGGGGTTGGTGCTGGTCGCCGTGCTGTCGGCGTGGTGGCCCGCGCGTGCGGCGGGGCGGATGGTGATTGTCGATGCGCTGCGACATGTCTGAAGACCCGCCACTGGGTTCTCTCCCCGCTTTCGCGGGGACTAAAGGCCGCGGGAACGACGGAAGGGTTGCGTCATCCCCGGGTTCGCGCTTGCGCACGAACGACGGCAGGGTTGCGTTATCCCCGGGTTCGCGCTTTCACACGAACGACGCCAGGATTGCGTCATCCCCGCGAAAGCGGGGATCCAGCGTCGTTTACCACAGCTCCTCAATGACGCCCATTGCGCATATGCACGGACAGATCAGCATTGCGCCGCGATCGAGATTTCTTTCGGCGGCGGTTGGCACACTGGTCGCGTTCGCGCTCGTAAGCGCATTGCCCGTTCTCGCTCTCGCGGCTCCGGGCGCGCAGGCAATCCTGGCAGCCAGCGATGCGATCCGCAACCCCGGCAAGCCGTTCAGTCTGGCGGTAACGCTGATCGAATACCGCAATGGCCGCCAGAGCGACACCACCACGTTGGCGCTCTACGCGAAGGCCGCCGCGGTCGGCGGGCAGTTCCGTAGCCTCATCCGCTTCATTGCGCCGCCGCGCGACACCGGCAAGCTGATGCTCAAGAACGGCAACGATCTCTGGCTCTACGACCCGTCCAGCAGTGCGAGCATCCGCCTGTCGCCGCAACAGCGGCTCCTCGGTCAGGCTGCCAATGGCGACGTCGTGACGGTCGACCTCGCAAAGGACTATCGGGCGCAACTGGCAGCCGAGGAGGACGTCCAGGATGGCGATCGTCAGACCCGGCACTGCTACAAGCTCCTGCTCGCCGCCGCGGCGCCGGATGTCACCTACCATCACGTCGAGATGTGGATCGACACCGCGAGCAGCCGCCCGGTCAAGGCGAAGTTCTACACCGAAAGCGACAGGCTGCTGAAGACGGCGTACTACCGCCACTACGAGCCACAGCTCGGCGTTGAAAGGCCCACGGAAACGGTGATCATCGATGGCCTCGATCCGAACTGGGTCACGGTCATGCGCTACAGCGAGTACGCCTGGCGTGATGTGCCGGAGGCGTGGCTGCAGCGGGATTATCTGCCGCGTTTCAAGCCCGAGTAAGGGCGGGCCCAGGATGCGTGCGCTGCTCCCGATGCTGCTGTTCGCAGTCGCGGCGCCCGCGCTTGCTGCCGACGACGATGCGGCCGCGCTTTCCCTGGCCGACCAGACCGCCAAAGCGACACAGGCCGCCAGCGACTGGAGCGCGTTCGTCGAGGCTGCAGCGTCTCGATCTGCGCTGCGCGGAGGCGGCAACGAGCGCGACGCGAACCTCTTTCTCGGTGTTCGTTACGACACGACCTTCGCGCCCGGCTGGCGCGCGATCCTCGCCGATCTGCTGGACGTGCGCTGGCAAGAGCATCCGTCCAGCCAAAAAACCCTCAATACGATCATCGATGCGTATGTGAGCTGGCAGATGCGGCCGGACGCAATCATCGATGCCGGCTGGATCAATACGCACAACGGTGTCGCCTTCGGTTACAACCCCACCGACTACTTCCGGGCGAACGCCGTACGCTCGGTCATTTCTGTCGATCCTGCGAGCCTGCGTGAAAACCGCCTCGGCAGCGTGATGATTCGCAGCCAGGCGCTGTGGGCCGCGGGCGCGCTCACGGCACTCTATTCGCCAAAGCTCGCCGATCATCCGAGCGACGCCGCCTTCAATCCCGATTTCGGCGCGACGAACTTTCGCGACCGCTGGCTGCTCGCCGGCAGCTACGCGCTATCGAAGCGACTCAATCCACAACTCCTGATCTATGGAGAGGCAGGTCAATCGCCGCAGGTCGGCCTCAACCTTACGGCGCTCCTCAATGACGCGACCGTGGCCTATGTCGAGTATTCGGGCGGACGCTCGGCCGAACTGCTCGCGCAAGTGCGGATGCCGGCGCCGGGTTCCGCATTTCGTTCGCGGCTGTCGGCGGGTGCCACCTACACCACGGTAAGCAATCTCTCGCTGACAATCGAGTATGAATACAACGGCGCCGGCCTCGATCGAGCGGGGTGGGACGCGCTGCGGATGGGATCGCCAGCGGTGTATGCCCAATACCGCATCCTGGCCGCCGAGCTCCAGGAGTTACCGACCAAGCAAAGGCTATTCGCAAACGTGCGATGGCAGGATGCAATGATCAACCATTTGGACCTGGCGGCTTTCGCCTACTACGACTGCCTCGACTCCAGTCGGCAGTCCTGGGTCGAAGCGCGTTATCACTGGACAAAACTCGATCTGGCGCTGCAGTGGCAGGTCAACAGCGGCTCGCCCGGCAGCGAATATGGGGCGCTCCCGGCGCGGCAAACTTGGCAGGCACTGGTGAAGTACTTCTTCTGACGGCCCGGGTCCCTCAAATGGGGGTATCGACTTTTGCACGAGCCTCGAGCCAACGAATTTCCGTACTTGCCGTCCCGCCGCCTGCGACAATAGTGAAAACAAACGCTTTGTCGAACTTTTAAGCCGCAATCACGATTTAGCGTCTGACGCTTATTCATCAACCGCCGCGACAGCCTGAGTGACACCGATATCTCTTTGGACGTCGAGCAGCCTGAGAACGGCTGTAACCATCGCCGCACTCGCGCTCGCCTTTTCTGCGCTCGCGGCATGCGCCAGCCTCGGAACCCGCCTCGCCGCTCCCAAGGTGACCGTCGAAAGCATTTCTGTCGGCGGCATCCAGGGGGCGGACGCGGTGGTCACGCTCTCGCTGCGGGTGGAGAACCCGAATGCGATCGAGCTGCTGGTCCAGTCGCTTCAATTCGGTTTGAGCATCAATGACATCGCGCTGACACGGGGGGCGACGACGCAGGGCGAGACGATCGCGGCCGGCGGATACTCCGTGATCCGACTCGAGACGCGCACCAACATGAAAGCAGTCCTGCAAGTGATCGCACTGTCTGCCAGCGGTCGCCTGCCGTCGCTGCAATATGCGCTCGATGGCGAGGCGATCGTGCAAAACGGCATTCGTCTGCCGTTCGCGCGCCGCGGCGACATTCCGTTGCCGGTCGCACCGGCGCCGGCAACCAGCCGATGAGCCGTACGTGCGCTTGAAATTCACCAAGATGCAGGGCCTGGGCAACGATTTTGTCGTGCTTGACGGCGTCACGCAGCGGATCGACCTGAGCGCGATGCAACTGAAGCGCCTCGCCGACCGCCACTTCGGCGTGGGCTGCGATCAAATATTGGTCGTGGAAAAGCCGAGCCGTGACGATGTCGACTTTCGCTACCGGATTTTCAACGCCGACGGCGGCGAGGTCGAGCAATGCGGCAACGGCGCACGCTGCTTTGTTCAGTTTGTTCGCAATCGCGGGTTGACTGTGAAGCGCGTGATTCGGGTCGAGACGAAGGGCGGCATCATCGAGCCGCGATTGGAAGACGACGGCCAGGTCTCGGTCGACATGGGCATCCCTCGTTTCGCGTCCGGGGAAATTCCGTTTACGGGAGGAAGCAGCGCCGTCGTTCAGCCGCTGGAGCTCGACGGCGCTTTCGTCTCGGTCAGCGTTGTGTCGATGGGTAATCCGCACGCGGTCCAGATCGTCGACAACATCGACGACGCGCCGGTTTTGACAGAGGGACCGCGCATCGAGCGCCACCCCCGTTTTCCGAACGGCGTCAACGCGGGCTACATGCAGGTCGTCGATCGCGCTAACATTCGCCTACGGGTGTGGGAACGAGGCGCGGGTGAGACGCTCGCATGCGGCACCGGCGCATGCGCAGCCGTCGTTAGCGGCATCCGGCTCGGGCTGCTCGATTCGCCGGTGCGCGTCGCAACCCACGGCGGAGCGTTGATGATCGCATGGCGTGGCGGAGGATCGCCGGTATTCATGACCGGGCCGGCGGCAACCGTTTTCGAGGGCGAATGGCTGGTAGCCGACGACAAGTGTGCGGGTGATACCTGAGCTGGGTGACAAATGAGTGAGCGACCGATGATCGCATCAGAGAAGGGAACGCCGATGAACGCGAACGACGTCGCCGATTATCTCCAGCAGCACCCGGAGTTCTTCGCGGAGTACGCCGACCTCCTGGCCGAAATTTATGTTCCGCATCCGCACGGCGGCCACGCGATCCCGATCGCCGAGCGTCAGATCGTAAGCTTGCGCGAGAAGAACGGTCAGCTCGAATCCAAGCTGCGGGAATTGATACAGTTCGGCGGTGAGAACGACAGCATCAGCGAAAAGCTGCACCGCTCGACGCTGGCGCTTTTTACCGCCACGGACCTCGAAACGACCTTGGGTGTTCTCTATCAAAGCCTGCAGGATGATTTCCACATCCTGCACGTCGCGCTGCGCTTGTGGGGCAAGGTCCCGGAACAGTCCTACCTTCCGGAGCTCGCGGCGACCAGCCAGGAACTGCGTGATTATGCGGCCGCGCTGGACGGACCGTTTTGCGGAGCACAGGCGCCTTTCGAATCGCGGGATTGGTTCGACGGCGCGCCATCTTCGACGTCTTTCGCGTTCCTGCCGCTGCGCACACATCAAACGTTTGGATTGCTAGCCCTCGGCGCGGATGATCCGGCACGGTTCGATGTCGGGATGGGAACGATGTATCTGACTCGGCTATCCGAAGTCGCAAGCGTCGCCACCGCCCGTTTTCTGCCGCAAGCTTGAAGTCGATGTCCGCTTCGCGAAGGCGCGGATGAACGCTCCGGCGCGCGTGAACGCGACGCTGCTCGACGCCTATGAGCGTTATCTCGCGACCAAGCCGGCGCACACGCGCGACGCGTATCTGCGCGACACCGCGACGCTCAAGGCGCTCGCCGGAGAAGCGCCGCTTGCCCGCTTATCGTCCGCGGACTTGCGGCGGTTTCTCGCCACGCTGCACGGTCGCGGCATCTCCGGGAGAAGCCTTGCTCGAATGCTCTCCGGTTGGAGGGCATTTTTTCGTTTTGCGATGGATCGCGACCCTGCTTTCAAGAACGATCCTTGCGGCGGGCTCAAAGCGCCCAAAGCGCAGCGCCGCCTTCCGTCCGCGCTTTCGCCCGATGAGGCGGTGCAACTGGTGGCGATCGAGGGCGACGACACGCTTGCCTTACGCGATCGGGCCTTGCTCGAGCTCGCGTATTCCTCGGGTCTGCGTGTTGCCGAGCTTTCTGGCATGAATCTTTCGATGCTCGATCTGGTCTCGGGAGAAGTGCGCGTCTGGGGCAAGGGATCGAAAGAGCGCATCGTACCGGTCGGCACCCCGGCGCGCGCTGCCCTGGAAGCGTGGATTGCGAGGCGCGTTTCGCTCCCCGTTCGCGATGCGGAGGCGCTTTTCTTAAGCCGCACCGGTCGGCGCCTCGGGCCGCGCGCGATCCAGCAGCGTCTGGCGGCCTGGGCGGTCAAGCGGGGGTTGAAGCGCCACGTGCATCCGCACATGCTGCGCCACTCATTCGCGTCGCATTTGCTGCAATCCTCGGGGGACCTGCGCGCGGTGCAGGAATTGCTTGGACACGCCAGTATTGCCAGCACACAGGTGTACACGCACCTGGACTTCCAATACCTGGCGAAGGTTTACGACGAGGCGCATCCGCGCGCAAAAAAAGGCGGGCCGCCGGGCAAGGCGCCGAAAAGCGCCAAGTAGACAGAGGGACTCAGCCGGTAATCCGGACGATCTCCGGCAACCACGGCAAGTCGGGTACGCCGGGATCGACGCCGGCCTGCTTCATCAGCGTCGTCAACTGCCCGCGATGATGCGTCCCGTGATTGAAAAAATGCACCGCAGCGAAGTTCTGGAAGGGGGAGCGCGATCATGGTCGAGGCGCGTGGACAACGATTGTAGCTGTCCGGCCGCGGCCGGTGCGGCTTCGCGGCAGACAGTCAAAAAAAACGGGGCGCTTGCAGGCGCCCCGAAAAGCCACTGAGGAGAAACTCGAGCGTAAGTCGCCTTGCCTACTCCACCCGCTCGCCGTGAAGACTTATGTCGAGACCCTCGCGCTCCTCTTCTTCGGAAACGCGCAGGCCGACAACCATGTCGATGATCTTGAGAAGAATGAAGCTACCGACTCCCGTGTACACCAAGGTCGTGCAAACCGCTCCGAGCTGAACAAGGAAGTCGGCGTCCGCGCCGCTGATGTCCTTGACATTGAACACACCGGTGAGCAGTGCGCCGACGATACCGCCGATGCAGTGCACGCCGAACGCGTCGAGCGAATCATCGTAGCCGAAGGCCTTCTTGACAGTGGTTGCCGCGAAGAAGCAGAGCACGCCTGCGGCGATGCCGATGACGAATGCGCCGGTAACGCCGACGAAACCCGACGCCGGCGTGATCGCAACCAAGCCGGCAACTGCGCCCGAGGCGATCCCGAGCACGGAGGGTTTGCCCTTGGCCATCCACTCCGTGAACATCCAGGCCAGCGCGGCGACGGCGGTGGCGAGCTGAGTCACGACCATCGCCATGCCGGCGCGGCCGTCGGCGGCAACCGCGGAACCCGCGTTGAAACCGAACCAACCCACCCACAACAGTGAGGCGCCCATCAGAGTCAGCGTGAGGTTGTGCGGCGCCATCGACTCCTTGCCGTAGCCGATCCGCTTGCCGAGCACTAGAGCGCAGACCAGGCCCGCAATACCGGCGTTGATATGCACGACTGTGCCGCCGGCGAAATCGAGCACACCTTTCGCTGCCCAATAACCGGACGGCTCCCACATCATGTGCGCGATAGGCGAATAGATAAAGATCGACCACAATCCAATAAACCACAGCATCGCCGAGAATTTCATCCGGTCGGCGAATGCGCCCGCAATCAGCGCCGGGGTGATGATCGCAAACGTCATCTGGAACGTCATGTAGACGGACTCCGGAATCGTAAGCCCCAGATGCGACACGCTGATCTTCCCCGCGTCCTTCTGGAACAACATGCCGTTGAGGAAGAGTCGATCGAGGCTGCCCATGAACGAGCCCCCGGGCATAAACGCGATGCTGTAACCCGCGATTACCCAGAGCACCGTCACCAGGCAAGTGATCGCGAAGCTCTGCATCAGCGTCGCGAGCACGTTCTTCTTGCGCACCATCCCGCCGTAGAACAGCGCGAGCCCGGGGATCGTCATCAGCAACACCAGCGCCGTTGAGGCAAGCATCCATGCCGTGTCGCCGCTGTTGATCTTGTCGACGCCGATTATTTGCGGCGTTGTCGGGGCAGGCGGCGCGGCCGCGGGCGCAGCAGCTGCGTCCGCCTTGGGTGGCTCCGCCTTCGAATCCGCTGCGGGGGCTGCCGCGGCAGGTGCCGGTGCAGGTGCAGGTGCGGCCGCAGGTGCAGGGGCCGTCGCGGCGGGCGCAGCAGCCTTGTCTTTGTCCTGCGCGACAACGGTCGTGGACACGCCAAGAGCGCCGATCAGGATGCCAAACGAGGCGATCAACGCGAACAATTGCTTCATGGGATTCCCCTTAGAGCGCATCGGCACCGGTCTCACCGGTCCGGATGCGCACGACTTGTTCAAGCTCGAAAATGAAGATTTTCCCGTCACCGATCTTGCCGGTGTTCGCGGCCTTCTCGATCGCTTCGATGACGCGATCGAGCATGTCGCTCTTGATCGCGGCTTCGATTTTTACCTTGGGAAGAAAGTCGACGACGTACTCCGCGCCACGGTACAGCTCGGTGTGGCCCTTCTGACGTCCGAAGCCCTTGACCTCGGTCACCGTGATGCCCTGAACGCCGATGGCGGAAAGGGCCTCCCGGACCTCGTCCAACTTGAACGGCTTGATAACTGCGGTTACCAATTTCATTTTTTCGCCCCTCGATGAGTGCGTGATCTCGCCGTCTCTGACGCGGCGATCAGAACGTCTTCTGAATGAATACGGTCCCCGTGGATTTGCCGATATTTTTGCCGGCAATGGTGTAGCCGGAGTCCCTGGCGTTGGTGTCGCTGTAGTACGCGCCAACGTTGTACCCGGCGACGAGCCATGTCACACCGACCTTCCAGTCGGTGTAGTTCAGGAAGTCGCCGTTGTTGAATCCGCCGTTGCTTCCCTTGTATTCCTGCCGCCCGACGTGGGCGTTGAGCGTCCACTGATCATTGATCGGGTAGTTCGCCGATAAATCGAGATACCAGCTGTTCTTCGAATCGGGGATTCCGAAGGTGTTGTCGACGCTGTGCGAGTACTTGAGCGATGCCCATTTCCACGAGCCGGCGACATAGAGCTCCGTCGTGTTCGGCTTGGTGGCTCCGGAAACATAGCTTCCCGGGTAGTAGTAATAGAGCACGCCGAGGTCGATGCCCCAGTCGTCGTTGAACGCGTACTTGTAGCCGCCGTACAGGTCCCACTCCAGGCTGCATCCGTGATTGCAGACGCCCGAGTCATGAAGCCAGCTGATGTTGGAGCCCCATGTGCCAAGGTAAAAGCCGCTGGTGTGAGCGAAATCGAAGCCACCCTGGAAAGCGGGCTTTTGATCGGTCTGTGTCAGGCCGCGGAAAATGTATTGGCTATAGATGCCGAAGTTGCCGGTGATCGTATAAGGCTCGGCAGGTTTGGCGGGCTCGGCGGGTTTGGCATCTGCTGCCGCGGGCGTTTGTGCCTGAGTGCTCGAGACGCCGAACGCAGATAGAAGAACAAAGAGTGCGGCGAGTGCACGGATTTTGAAGCGCATGAAAAACTCCCATTGGCTGATTGCAAAGAATCGTGCATATTCATGTCAGCACAAGCTGTGCCAAGCAGCAACTTCATTAATTTTCAATGACTTGGATGGAATCGGACCGAGCTTTTCTATTTCGCTGCACCGTTCAATCGCACCACAACAGTGCGCTGCTTTACGCTGCTGTGCCTAAACGGGGCGGGCGACGGTCTAGACCGCGCTGCGGCGCAGCACGGCGCCTGATTTTGCTAGACTCGCCGCGTGCAATGTCAAAGGGGCTTGAGCCATGATCGGAGCGAAGGTTTTCGACGATATCAGTGCGCGTGTGGCGGCGGCGATGGCTGCGAGCCCGGTTCGCGACGTGGAAAAGAACGTCCGGGTTTTGTTGCGTGGCGCGCTCGGCCGGCTCGATCTGGTGAGCCGCGAGGAATTTGATATCCAGGTCGCGCTCCTCGCGCGGGCCCGCGAGAAACTGGACGCACTCGAGGAGCGCCTCGCGTCGCTCGAAGCCCGCGCCAAGACCGCGGCAAAGTGATCGGCGCGAAGGCCGATCGCTCCTGATCGACTCGCGCGGTGCGAAAGCGTATGCATGCCCCTTGCCGTCCTGCACAGCCGTGCGCTCTCGGGATTCGACGCGCCACCGGTCGAAGTAGAAGTTCACCTTGCCGGCGGGCTACCGGCCTTCAACCTGGTGGGACTGCCCGAGACCGAAGTGAAGGAAAGTCGCGATCGGGTCCGGGCGGCCTTGCAAAACGCACGATTCGACTTTCCGGCGCGCAAGATCACCGTTAATCTCGCGCCCGCCGATTTGCCGAAGGAATCCGGCCGCTTCGACCTGCCCATCGCGCTGGGTATCCTCGCCGCCACCGGACAGATTCCAGCGGATTCGCTCGGGCGATACGAGTTCGCGGGCGAGCTGGCATTGACCGGCGATCTCCGGCCGATTCGCGGCGCGCTGGCGATGACCCTGAAAGCGCATCGCGACGGTCGCGCGTTCGTGTTGCCCGAATCGAGTGCTCTGGAAGCCGCGCTGGTTCGCGATGCCATCGTGCACCCGGCGAGAAGCCTGCTCGAGGTCTGCGCGCATCTCTGCGGACGCGAGACGCTGCCGCGATGCGGGCCGCGCGCCTCGGTCTGTCCCGACGGGGATGCTCCCGATCTTGTCGATGTACGCGGACAGGCTCATGCGAAGCGCGCGTTGGAGGTCGCGGCCGCAGGCGGGCACAGTCTGTTGATGCTGGGGCCGCCGGGAACCGGGAAATCGATGCTTGCACAGCGGCTTCCGGGGCTGCTGCCACCGCTGTCCGAAGACGAGGCGCTCGAGTCGGCCGCCATACAGTCGCTGACCGGACGCTTTCGGCACGAAGACTGGGGGCGTCGTCCCTATCGGGCGCCGCATCACACGGCGTCCGCGGTGGCGCTGGTTGGCGGCGGAAGCGATCCGCGGCCTGGCGAAATCTCGCTCGCGCATCACGGAGTGTTGTTTCTCGACGAGCTTCCCGAGTGGGATCGCAAAGTGCTCGAGGTGCTGCGCGAGCCGCTCGAGTCGGGGAAGATTCATATCTCGCGGGCGGCGCGGCAGGCTAGCTTTCCGGCAAGATTTCAGTTCGTCGCAGCGATGAATCCATGCCCCTGCGGCTACCTAGGCCATCCGAGCGGCAAATGCCGCTGCAGCCCGGATCAGATCGCGCGCTATCGGGCACGTATCTCCGGGCCGTTGCTGGACAGAATCGATTTGCAGATCGAGGTGCCGTCGCTGCCGGCCGACGCGCTGCCGGCGCGGTACGGCGGCGGCGGCGACGGAGAGCCCTCGGCGGCCGTTCGCGAGCGCGTCGCACGGGCCGCGGCGCGCCAGCGTGCGCGGCAGGGCAAGTCGAACAGCTTGCTGCAAACCCGCGAACTGGAGCGGTGGTGCGCGCTCGACGCGGAAAGCGAAGCGCTGCTCAAGCAGGCGTTTGTCCGGCTATCGCTCTCGGCGCGGGCCTATCATCGGATCCTCAAGGTTGCGCGCACCATCGCCGATCTTGCCGCGGCGGAGGCATTGTCCGCGAGCCATGTCGCGGAGGCGATAAGCTATCGGCGTCTGGACCGTGCGTGAAGGCGGCCGGACCCGTCTTTTGTCGCTGCGGCTGGCGGCTCTATTGTAAGAACTCTTGAACGCACCATGACGAGCTTTGACGGATCACCCCTTGGCAAGGCGACCGAGTATCCCGACCGCTACGATGCCTCGCTGCTGTTTGCCGTTTCCCGAGCGCCGGAGCGCGCGGTGCTGGGCATTGAAGGGAACCTGCCCTTCTCCGGATGGGACGTCTGGAATGCGTACGAAATAACGTGGCTCGATTTGCGCGGCCGACCGCGCCTTGCGATCGGAGAATTCCGGGTCAGGGTCGAGTCGCCGGCGATGGTCGAATCCAAGTCGCTCAAGCTTTATCTCGGGTCGTTTGCGCAGGAACCGATCGCGTCCGGCGCGGCGCTTGGCGAGCGCATCGCAACCGATTTGAGCCGCGTGTGCGGCGACGAGGTTGCGGTTGCACTGAGGCCGAGCGCGAACTTCGAGACAACGCTTTCGTTGCGCGTAGTTCCAACCGCAATCGAGTCCATCGATGAAACTGACGTGACCATCGACGCTTCGCATCCCGATCCCGAGCTGCTGGCGCATGCCGGAGCATCCGTCGATGAGTCGCTCCGCTCGTCGCTCTTTCGATCGACGTGTCCGGTGACCGGCCAGCCAGATTACGCCGACGTCTTCATTCGTTATCGCGGTCAACGCATCGACCGCGCCGGCTTGTTGCGCTATTTGGTCTCCTACCGCCGACACGCCGCGTTTCACGAAGCCTGCGTGGAACGAATATTCGTCGACATCGCAAATCGCTGTCGACCGGAAAGGCTCAGCGTCTATGCGCGCTTCATGCGCCGTGGCGGCATCGACATCAATCCGTTCCGCAGCAACTTCGAGGCCGCGCCACCGGACAACATCCGTACACCCCGGCAGTAGTCGGCGGGACTTCGCTGCCTAGTTATGTCGATGCCGCGAACAACGGCGGCATCGAGCGCGTCTTGTTGCAGGCGTTTCCTAGCGCGAATTCGCCGGCAGGACGAAGGGTGGGGCGACCGATGCCGCCGCGACGATCGCGGGGCCGGGATTGGTACCCAGCGTGGCGCCGGCGACGATCGACGGGGCGTTGAAGCACACCGCGAGGGCGAAAGCTGCAACGGCCAGCGCCACGATTGCGACCGGGACTTCGATCCAGCGCGCCCGACCCGTGCCCTTGACCTCGTCGGCCTCCTCCAAAAAGACCCCGCGACCGCGCGAGGCTCGCGCAGCGCGGGTTGGAGGAAAGCGGAGACCGGAATGCTCGCGACCGTGCGCAAGAACCCATGCCGGCGATCCAGCAACGCTCGGGGCCCGTTGCGCCACGCTGCGCGGCGCTGCCGATGCAACTTGGAAGTCACTCTGGGTGCGTTTCTCGAGGCTCTTGTCCATGATCTTCTTTCATCCGACTGCTGAGCCCGTCAGCCGTGCTCATGGGTGCGATCATGCACACGGCCCGGGGCGCTAGGCACGTGCACATTGCTTACTACAAATGCAGAATATTCACGGGCGTCACAGGCGGACGCTACAAGACGCCGGCCGGGCAAACGGCTCATGGCCGACTTATGCTATAAATAAGGATCGAATCGAACGTGCGCCGGCTCCATGGCGCAACCGATTCCGGTGCGGTCGCGTGCAGGTCCGGCCCCTCCGGAAGGCCCTGCGAGGCCAAAACGCACCGCGTGGCGCGAACTCGTTGGAACGCGGCGGCGCCCGCAGTGTCAGATCGGCACCCTTCGCGGGGAAACGGTGACCAACGAATTCACACTCACCCAGACGCAGACACAGCCGAGTCCGGGTACGTTGGCCTTTGCCGACGCCGACGGTTGCACGGCCTGGCTGCGGGCGATACCTCTCACCAATATCCCCCGTTATTACCAAACCATCCTTGGCCAGCTGAAGCGCCTGGCAGAGGTCGACTTTGCCCCGCGCGAGCGGGCGCGCATAGCCGAAATCATGCGCGAGCCGGTCGCATTCCTGCATACCGAGCTTGCACGGCGCTATGCGGGCAAGCCCCAGCCGGCCGCGGAACGCGAAAATGAGGCGGCGGAACAAGCACTGGTTCTATGGCACGCGCTGTGGAGTCAATACTCGGCCTGCCTCAAACCGCTGCTCGAAGGCGACCCCGATCTCCAGGGCGTGAAGGCAAAGGTGCTTCAGCGCGGACTCTGGGTCGGCAAGCAGTTGATGCTTGTGCATGGACTCGCGCGCCGTCTTCCCGCGCCGGCAGTATGGCAAGAGCTGCATGCCTACTACCGACTCGCGGAGATTCTCGATTGTACCGGCACGGCGGTGTCCGATGAGCTGATGCCAAACGCAGTCGGCGTCTCGTGCTACTCCACCTACTGTCACGCGCTGTTGCTGGATCTTGCCGAACCGTGCGCAATGACGGTGCGACAGATCGAGTTGACCGACCGATGGCTGTCGATGTGGGCGCGCAAGGTGTTCCCCTACGCGCAGCAGCGCGAGACCGAGGGTCCTCTGATCGTGATCGATCTGGAGGCATCCATCGGCGCGGTACTGATGGCGGCGGGCCCGCGCAACGCAGGCGAGGCAACGCGCTACGGCTATCCGGCCAAGCTCATCACCAGCGTCCGTGGTCGGCTCAAGCGGCTGGCAAGCGGAGCAAATCCGGCGGAGCTGCAGTTGGGCCACGACGCGGCCGTCGAAGCGTGCACGGCGCTTTTGACCTATCTCGATTCGCGCTGGTACGCGCCGCCGGCACGACGCACGGACGCCGACACGCCTGCCAGCGTCGAGCTTTGCGTCGGCGGCCTGGGAGCAGCGTATTTCCGCATCAGCGGACGCACATTCAACAGCGCGGATCTGCTGGGGCGGCTGTCCTACCAAGGCACGCAGCATCTCGCCACGCTTGGCGCCTTGACCGACTACGATCGCAACAAGGAAGAAGCCGAGAAGATCTGGGCGTGGGAAACGTGGGAGGGGAATTACGACTGGACGGCGGCCACCTTGCACCGTGTCGGAATCGGCCCTCACCGCTGGCATCTCGACCAGCTGGTCGTGTTGCGCGGCGACGATCGCATCCGCTGCGGTCACGTCACCCGTGTTGCGCTCGATAATCACGGCGAGCTGGCGATCTCCTTGAAGCTTTGGCCGGGTTCGGCGAGCGCAATTGCCGTCCGGGCATTGACGACGATGCTCGTCGAAGAGACGCCCGCGCCTGCGCTCACACTGGCCGCGACGCCGGACGAAAAAGCGTGCGTGATCGTGCCTCCGCGCACGTTCAGCGCCGGACGCGTCCTGCGCTCGCTCGCCTCAGGACCCGAGCGCAGGCTTCGACTGACGCGGCTCATCCAGCGCGGCGCCGACTTCGAACGCGCGGGGTTCGAGGAAGTGCCGCGGTAGCAGTTGCCGGTCGCATGAATCGACTTGCGGGCGAGACGAGTCCGTATCTGCGGCAGCACGCCGCGAATCCCGTCGACTGGTACCCCTGGGGTGATGAAGCCCTGGCGCGCGCCAAGCGCGAGAATCGGCCGATATTACTGTCGATCGGCTACTCGGCGTGCCACTGGTGCCATGTCATGGCACACGAGTCATTCGAGGACCCCGCGGTCGCCGGATTGATGAATGGCCTGTTCGTCAACGTCAAGGTCGATCGCGAGGAGCGGCCCGACCTCGACCAGATCTATCAGTCCGCCCATGCCATGCTTACCCGGCGAAGTGGAGGCTGGCCGCTTACGATGTTCCTGACGCCCGACCAGGAGCCGTTCTTTGGGGGAACCTATTTTCCGAAGACGTCTCGCTATGGTCTGATCGGCTTCGCGGATCTTCTGCCGCGGATTGCCAGCGCGTATCGCGAGCAAGGAAGTGCCATCGCGGAACAGAATGCGCGGCTGCTCTCCGCGCTTCGAATGACAAATCCCGATCCGCCGGACGCGGCGGAAGACTTACCGGCGAACGCCACAAAACGTGCGATCTCGGCGCTGTCGAGCTCGTTTGACCCTGTGCACGGCGGCTTTGGCGCCGCGCCGAAATTTCCCCACGCGACCGAGCTCGACCTTTGTCTGCGCCACTACGCGCTGCAAAACGATCCGCGCTCGCGCGAGATTGTCGAAGTGTCGCTTTCACACATGGCCGATGGCGGGATTTGCGACCAGTTGGCCGGCGGCTTCTGCCGCTACAGTGTCGATGCCGAGTGGACCATCCCGCATTTCGAAAAAATGCTCTACGACAACGCGGCGCTGCTCGCGCTCTACGCCGACGCGTGGCGGGCAACGGGGGCAGAAGGCTACGCCCGCACGGCAAGAGGCATCGTCAGCTGGCTCCTCGAGGAGATGCGCTCACCGGAAAAAGGCTTTTATTCGAGCCTGGACGCCGACAGTGAGCACGAAGAGGGAAAGTTTTATGTCTGGACGCCGGATGAGGTGCGTGCGTTGCTCGATGCCGATGAGTACCTCGTTGCGGCCGCGCATTGGGGTCTCGGCGACCCGCCGAATTTCGAGCATGAGACCTGGCACCTGCGCGTGGTCGCCCCCCTCGCCGACGTTGCCCGCACGCTGTCGCTGGCGCTGCCCGACGTGGAGGCTCGCCTCGACAGCGCCCGCGCCAAGTTGCTCGCGGCGCGGGCTCTTCGCGTGCGCCCCGGCCGTGACGAGAAGCTGCTCACCTCGTGGAATGCGTTGATGATCGCGGCGCTGGCCCGAGCAGCGCGCATTTTCGAGCAGCCTGCATGGCTCGCCGCGGCGCGAGACGCGGCCGATTTCATTCGCGCCACGATGTGGCGCGACGGCAAGCTGCTGGCGACCTACAAGGACGGGCG
>DATMNH010000203.1:0-2059 GCA_035568975.1 Casimicrobiaceae bacterium | reverse complement strand
TCTCCGCTCCTGGAGTTTGGCGCTTCTACTCTGGCAGCAACCAGCTCGACGCAGTGCTTCGCTCGCGCCTCAGCGTCAACACGACAGATGCAGCGGTCGATGCGGCGATTGTCGGCATGGGGTTGGCGCGCGCCAACTCCTGTCGGGTCGTCGATCATGTGCGGCGGGGAGCGCTGGCGCTCACTCTCGAAGCATTTGAGCCGCCACCCCGGCCGGTGAATTTGATCTACAACGGCCAGGCCCGCCTGCCGCTCAAGTCGCGTGCATTCATCGATTTTGTCACCCCGCGGCTGCGTGCCCGCCTGAAGGCCGCTGCACTATCGCCCCAGCCTGAAATGAGTCCCAAACCCACGCTCGCGTCAGGCTGAGTTCCATCATACTCTGAGTTTGTACGTTTCCTTGCAGGGCCGGCTCCAGATGAGCGAAGAGCGAGTCGAACGGCGTCTAGCGGCAATTATGGCGGCCGATGTCGTCGGCTATTCGCGGCTTATGGGCGCAGACGAGGAAGGTACGCTCGCCTCACTCCGCACGCTGCGGCGCGAGTTGATCCACCCGAAATTTGACCAGCACAAGGGCCGCATCGTTAAGACGACCGGAGATGGGATGCTGGTCGAGTTTGCTAGCGTTGTCGATGCCGTGAGGTGCGCCGTTGAGATGCAGCGCGAGATGGTCGTGCGCAACCTTGGCGTTCCCAATGATCAGCGCATCGAGATTCGTGTCGGCATCAATCTCGGCGACATCATCGTAGAGGACGGGGACATTTTCGGCGATGGCGTCAATGTCGCAGCGCGGCTTGAAGCCCTGGCCGAACCCGGTGGAATCTGCGTCAGCCGGGTCGTGCGCGACCAGGTGCGCGACAAGCTCGATTTCTCCTTCGACGATATGGGTGAGCAGGCGGTCAAGAACATCGCCAGGCCCGTTCGGGTATTTCACGTTCGGGTGACCGAGTCGGCCATCGCTCCGCCGGAGTCCCCGACGCCCATGCTCGCGCTCCCCGACAAACCCTCGCTGGTGGTACTGCCATTCCAGAACATGTCCGGCGATCCCGAACAGGAATATTTCGTCGACGGCATGGTCGAGGAGATCACGACGGCGATTGCGCGGCTGCCGTGGCTCTTCGCCATCGCCCGCAACTCCGCGTTCACCTACAAGGGCCGCGCCGTCGACGTGAAGCAGGTGGCGCAGGAATTGGGGGTGCGCTATGTGCTCGAAGGCAGCGTGCGCAAAGCCGGCAACCGGGTGCGCATCGCCGGGCAATTGATCGACACGACGACCGGTGCGCACATCTGGGCCGCCCGCTTCGACGGCGCGCTCGACGACATTTTCGAGCTGCAAGATCAGGTCGCGTCCAGCGTCGCCGGCGCGATCGAACCAAAGCTGCGCCAATCCGAGATCGAACGGGCCAGCCGTAAGCCGAGCGCGAACCTCACCGCTTACGACCTGTATCTGCGCGCATTAGCGCAATCCTATCGTTATACCGATGAGGCCTTTGCCGAGGCAGTCGTCCTCGCCCGAGAGGCGCTGGCGATTGATCCGTCCTACACGCCGGCCGCAGCCATGGTCGGCTGGTGTCGGATGCTGCAGCGGACTCAGGGATGGGGAGCGCTGTCGGATGAGGACACCGGCGAAGCCTGCCGTCTGGCCCGCCAGGCGCTCGAAGCCGCGCGCGATGACGCCGAGACGATTTGGCAGGCGGCGTTGACGCTGTTTTTCCTGGCCGGCGAGGCTGCGATGGCGGCGGCGGCTCTCGATCGCGCCATGGCGCTCAACCCGAACTCGGCTAACGCCTGGCTGGCCAGAGGGATTATCCACGCGTGGCGCAATCAGCCCGAGGCAGCGATCGAAGCCATCGAACGGGCGCGTCGCTTGAGCCCTTTCGATCCGTATACCTTTCGCAACGCCTATAATCTCGCTATCGCTCATCTCGCCGCGCGCCGCTTTGAACAGGCGATCGAATGGGCCGACCGCGCCTTGCATGACCAGCCGCGCACCGTCACAGCGATGCGGGTGAAAGTCGCCGCGTTGGCGCATCTCGGCCAACTCGACGAGGCACGCGCCG
>DATMNH010000202.1:0-7121 GCA_035568975.1 Casimicrobiaceae bacterium | reverse complement strand
GCGATGCCGCGATGCGAAGCCTTGAGGTGAGTCTTGAGCACCGAGTGGCGGGCGGCGGCGACCGCGGCCATCATCTTGTCCGAGCCGATCGCGATCACGCGATCGGCGTCCGCGAACGCGATGGGTTGCGCGCCGAGCGCGCCGGTCGCGTACGCGGTCATGCCTTGCACGATGTTGCCGACAAAGCTCTTGTCCTGCGGCCGGCCCGGCGCGAATCCCGGCCCTTCGTCGCAACACCACACGACGACATCGGAGGCGGCCTCGATCTCGGCCACGTGATATCGGTCGATCATTTTCCGATAGGCGGCGAAATACAACACCTTCGACCCCGCGCTACGAAATGCCTGACCGATCGAAAACAGCACGGCGTTGCCGAGTCCGCCGCCGGCAAGCACGACCGTTTCTCCGGCCTCGATCTCGGTGGGAGATCCGGTCGGTCCCATCAGCACCACTGGCTCGCCAGGCTTTAGCGTCGCGCATAGGTTCGACGAGCCGCCCATTTCGAGCACGATGGTCGATACCAGGCCGCGTTCCCTGTCGACCCACGCCCCGGTAAGCGCGATGCCTTCCATGGTCAGCCGGGTGCCGGCGTTCTCGCGCGCAAAGGCTTCGAAATTCTGCAGGCGATAGAACTGTCCCGGTGCGAAGCGGCGGGCCGCTGCCGGCGCTCTGACCACCACTTCGACGATGGTCGGCGTCAGACGCAGGACGCGCTCCACGGTGGCTCGCAGCTCGTCGTTGAGAAGCGCGATGAAATGCTCATCGCTCACCGCGGACGCAGACTTGATCCGCGAGAGCATCCGGGTGACGATCGGATAGCCCTGCTTCGCGCTACCCATCGCCTTGACGACGTTGCCGAAAAAAGACGGATGCAGGTCGCCGAAGTAACTGATCGCGCGGCCGTCGGCTTCGAGCGCGGTCAGTATCGAGACGCGACCGGGCTTGGCCAGCCCTTTCACGGGAGCGACGCGTTGACCTTCCTCATCGAGCGCCACGAAATACTTTCCGTCGAGCTGAAAATGAGTGGCGTCCTCGCGGGCGAGCACGGTGTTCGGTTGCGTTCCCGCGGCGACCAGTAGCGTGCGGGCCGGTAGCTCGGCTTCGCCGCTTTCGCTCACCCCGCCGTCGCTGTCGATCTTCTGCACCGAGACTCGCAGCGCCCGAACGTGACCGTGGTCATCGACCTCGATCGCGATCGGCGTCAACCCTTCCGCGAAACGAATGCCCTCCTCCAGCGCTTTTTCGACTTCCTCGTGATTGAGCGTGTACGACGGGCTGTCGATCAGGCGGCGGCGATAGGCGATGGTCACACCACCCCAGCGCTGAAGCAGTTCCAGCACGCGCGGTGCTCGTCCCTCCTTCGCCGCCGCTGCGCGCTCGGCGCGGACCGCGCGCGCATGCGTCAGGTATTCCTGCGCGATCGCGGCTTCGTCGGCTGTCCACGAGGCTTCGACTGCCTCACCGCCGCGCTCGGCGACGAGTTCGTCGTAGCGCGCCAGAAACTTCTCGATCTGCACCGGGTAGTAAGCGAGCGATTCGGTCGCCGTATCGATGGCGGTCAGACCGCCGCCAATGACCACGATCGGCAGGCGAATCTGCATATTGGCGACCGAATCCACACGCGCGGCGCCGGTGAGCTGCAACGCCATCAGGAAGTCCGACGCTGCGCGAACACCGTTGGCGAGCCCGTTCGGAAGATCGAGCACGGTCGGCCGCCCGGCGCCTGTCGCCAGTGCAATGTGATCGAATCCGAGCGCGAAAGCGCCCTCGGCGTCGATCGTGCCGCCGAAGCGCACGCCGCCAAACAGCGCGAAGCGCTCGCGGCGCTCGATCAGCAGTCGAATGACTTTGAGGAAGTTCTTATCCCAGCGCACCGTGATCCCATATTCGGCAACGCCGCCAAAGCCGGCCATCACCCGCGCCTCGAGCGGCTCGTCGAGCGTGGCGATATCGCGGATGGCATCGAACGGCACGCGAGCGCCCAACGCAGTTCTCCCTGCCAGCGATGGCGGCAGCGGCTCGATTTTCAATCCATCGATGCCCACTACCGTGTGTCCGTCGTTGAGAAGATGATGCGCGAGCGTAAATCCCGCCGGGCCCATGCCGACCACCAGCACCCGCTTGCCCGTCGGCTCCGCCGGTATTGGACGCCGAAGATCGAGCGGATTCCACCGCGTCAGCAGGCTGTAGAGCTCGAAGCCCCACGGCAGCGCCAGCACGTCCTTGAGAGTGCGTGTCTCCGATTGCGGAATGTCGACCGGTTCCTGCTTCTGGTAAATGCACGATTTCATGCAATCGTTGCAAATGCGATGACCGGTGGCGGCGACCATCGGGTTGTCGACGCAGATCATCGCCAGCGCGCCGATCGCCCAGCCCTCGGCGCGGAGCTTGTGAAATTCCGAGATCTTCTCCTCCAGCGGGCAGCCCGCCAGCGTCACGCCGAAAGGGGATTTCTTGAACGGCGGATCTGAACCAGCGGCGGGTTTTTTCTCGTGCAAGCCCGAGGAGCACGAGTCCTTTTGTTGCTCGTGACACCAGATGCAGTAGTGCGCCTGATCGAGTGCGCCAACGAGATCGGTGCCCGCGTCGGTCAGCGCGAAGCCTTCGCGGCGCCGCGTGTGACTCTCGCTTAAACGCAGGCGGTCCACGCCGTCGCGCGTCTCGCGCTCGACGGGAATGAGCCGCATGTAGTCGAGCTTGCGCGGCGCCTTGAACAACACGCCGGCCTTGTGCAGTGCCTTGCCTTCAAGCGTATGCGCGGCCCACGCAGCGTAACGCAGTGCGAGATCGATGTCGTCCGCGTGTGCCGCTTCTTCACTCGAGTCCGCACCGGCCCACTCGCCGACCCGCCGGGCGAACGCAAGCTCGCCGCGCTGGCTCGTCAGACGCTCGCCGATTTTTCGCTCCAGCTCCGCACGCAAGGCCGTGCCGTCGAAGGTCGCCGCCTGCTCCGCCTTGTACTTGTTCATGGCCTTTCGCTGCACGACTTGACGCTTGCACGCGAACAAGGGCGCGAGGTCGTTTTGCGCGGCCTGGAGAACGGCCACTTCGCGTTCGATGCCGAACAGCCGGGCGAGCCAATCCTCGAGGTGCGGCGCGAGCGCAATCAGGAGCTCCGACTCCTGCAGCCGCGTCAGCGCCGCGGGCTCGGCGCGCGCCGCCGCCAGACGCGTCGCGAGAGCCGCATCGGCATGCTCGATCCACGCCCCAAATGCGCTATCGACCCGGCGCAGGCCAGCGCAGGAATAGAGGTCGTGAAAAGTCAGTCCGAAACCGGGCTCGAGCATCGCGGCGTCCAGTGATGCACTACAGCGGGCAAACCTTGGATTTTACCTGCCGGAAGCGGTTCACGGCATCCTCTCAGTGCATAAGGATAGAACCGGCAGGGCATTTGCGTCCGCTATCATTCGCCGTGCAGCGGCAAGCAATGCTCTAGACTATGCGTCGCACGCGAAGCGTGAAATTTCGGGAGCACGGATGAGACGGTATTGCGCACGACTCGGCGGGACCCTCGGAGCGGTCCTGCTGGCCGCGGGAATCGCTTCGGGACAGCCGATCAAGCTTGGCGAGCTCAACAGCTACAAAACGTTCCCCGCGTTCCTCGAGCCGTACAAGAAGGGCATGGAGCTTGCAGTCGAGGAGATCAACGCATCGGGGGGGCTCCTCGGACGACCGCTGGAGCTTGTCATTCGGGACGATACCGGCAATCCGGGCGATGCAGTGCGAGTGGCGGAGGAGCTCATCACCCGCGAAAAAGTCGACCTGCTGATGGGGACGTTCTCCTCGGCGGTGGGCCTTGCTGTCGCCGACTTCGCCCGACAACGCAAAGTATTGTTCCTCGCCTCCGAGCCGCTTACCGACAAGATCGTCTGGGAAAACGGCAACGGGTTTACGTTCCGGCTGAGGCCGTCGACCTACATGCAGACGGCCATGCTGGTCCCGATCGCGTCCGAATTGCACAAGCGGCGCTGGGCGATCGTCTATCCGGATTACGAATACGGTAAGTCGGCGACCGCGGCGTTCAAGGAGCAGATGATCGCGCGTCAGGCCGCCGGCGCTTCGGGAATCGAATTCGTCGAGATCGCGGTGCCCCTCGGGAAAATCGACGCCGGACCGGTCGTGCAGGCCATGATCGACAGTAAACCCGAGGCCATTTTCTCGTCGCTGTTTGCGGGCGACCTCTCCAAATTCGTTCGCGAGGGTCAGCTACGCGGCTTGTTCAAGGACCGTCCGGTGTTCAATCTGCTCGCCGGCGAGCCCGAATATCTCGATCCGCTGAAGGAAGAAGCGCCCTCGGGATGGTATGTCACCGGTTACCCGTGGTCGGCGATCACGACGCCGGAACACAAACGATTTCTGGACGCATATCAGGCCAAGTACAAGGATTACCCGCGCCAGGGCTCGGTAGTCGGTTACAGCGTGGTGATGAGCGCGGCGTCCGCGATCCGCAAAGCGCGATCGACCGACACCGCGAAGCTGGTCGCGGCGTTGGAAGGTCTTAACGTCGACACTCCCTTCGGCAAGATCACCTACCGAGTGCTGGATCACCAATCGACCATGGGCGCCTACGTCGGGCGCATCGCAGTCAAGGACGGCAAGGGCGTGATGGTCGACTGGCGCTACGCTGACGGGGCAAGCTATCTTCCCGCCGACGATTGGGTGCGCGCGCACCGACCCGCCGACTGAGCGCTTAGGCTCAAAGTCATGCACGGCATGGCGCAGCGCTCTCGAACGATCGCGCTGCTGCCATAATTCGCGGGTGACGGCCTCCGCCCTGCTGGTCCAGCTTCTCAACGGTCTCGCCGGCGCGTCATCGCTGTTCCTGGTGTCGGCGGGTCTGTCGCTGATCTTCGGCGTCACCCGCATCGTCAACTTCGCCCACGGCTCGCTGATGATGCTCGGTGCTTACGGCGCCTACAGCCTGATCGCGCGTTTTGGTGCCACGTTGCCGGGTTACTGGGGCGCGGTGGCGCTTGCCGCACTGCTCATTGCCGCGCTGGGCGCGCTGCTCGAGTCGGTCCTGTTGCGCAGGCTCTACGGAACACCGGAGTTGCTGCAACTGCTGGCGACCTTCGGCATCGTGCTTATCGTCCAGGATGCAACGCTGGCCGCATGGGGCGCCGAAGACCTGCTCGGACCGCGTGCGCCCGGCTTGTCCGGAGCCGTGCAGATTCTGAATAGCGCGGTTCCCGCCTACGACCTTCTTCTCATCGCCATGGGACCGCTGGTTCTGCTCGGACTGTGGTGGCTGCTCTCGCATACGCGCTTCGGCGTGCTGGTGCGCGCGGCGACGGAAAACCGGGTGCTGACCGCCGCGCTCGGGATCAACGAGCGAGTTCTCTTCACCAGCGTGTTCGCGCTCGGCGCGGGCCTGGCCGGGCTCGCCGGCGCGCTGCAACTCCCGCGCGAGCCGGCGAGCCTCGGCATGGATCTCGCGATCATCGCCGATGCCTTCGTGGTGACGGTCATAGGGGGCCTGGGATCGATTCCGGGCGCGTTTGTCGCCGCGTTGCTGATCGGTCTATCCAAGGCGCTGTGCATCGCGCTGGGCACGGTTGACGTGGGCGGGGTGACGATCGCGTTCCCGAAACTCACGCTGGTTGCCGAGTTTCTCATCATGGCATGCGTGCTCATCGTCCGCCCCCAAGGCCTTTTCGGCCGGGCACCGGACGCAGCAGCGATCGCTGCCATTGCCGAGCATCGAGCGCGGGCAAATCCGCCGCAGCTTGGCTCGATCGTCGTCGGCGCCGCACTTTTTGCGATCGCGGCGGCACTCCCGTTCGTCGCACACGAATATACCCTGATCATCGTCGCCGACATTCTCGTCTTTGCGTTGTTCGGCGCGAGCCTTCAGCTTCTGCTCGGAAGCGGCGGCATGGTCTCGTTCGGCCACGCGTGCTATTTCGGGCTGGGCGCGTATGCGGCGGCCCTCGCGACGCGCCACGGCGCGCCGATGGCGCTGTCCTTTTTCGCCGCGCCGGTCGCCGGTTTTGCCGGCGCTGTGATCTTCGGATGGCTTTGCGTGCGCCTATCAGGCGTCTATCTCGCGATGCTGAGCTTGAGCTTCGCCCAGATCGTGTGGTCGATCGCACAACAATGGGATGAGATCACCGGCGGCTCCAACGGACTCATCGGCGTGTGGCCTTCCGGATCGCTTGCGGGTAGAAGTGCCTACTTCGAGTTCACGCTCGCGTTCACCGCCGCGGGCCTGGCGCTGCTGGTCTGGATCGCGCAGACGCCCTTCGGCTACGCTTTGCGCGGCGCACGCGATTCGCCCCTGCGGGCGCAAGCCGTCGGCATCGACGTCCGGCGCACGCAGTGGCTTGCCTTCGCGATGGCCGGCGCCTTCGCGGGCTTGGCTGGCGGCTTGTACGCGTTTTCCAAAGGCAGCATCGCACCGGACACTTTGGCCATCCCCCGGTCCATCGACGCCTTGCTGATCGTGCTGCTCGGCGGAGTCGATGCGCTCGCCGGGCCCCTGATCGGCGCCACGGCCTTCACCTGGCTGCAGGATGTGCTTCCTCGCCACACCGAATACTGGCGCAGCGTGTTCGGCGCGATCATTCTGCTGCTGGTGCTCGCGTTTCCCTCCGGCATCGGCGGCGCGGCGACAAGCTTGTTGCAACGGATGCGACGGCGATGAACCACCGGAACGGCCCGCTGCTGCGCGTCGAGCACGTCTCTAAGGCGTTTGACGGCGTCCAGGCGCTGAACGACGTTTCATTCAGCGTCGGCGCGGGAGAACTGGTGGCGTTGATCGGACCCAACGGCGCCGGCAAGACGACCTGTTTCAACGTCATCAACGGCCAGCTCGCGCCCGACGCCGGTTCGGTGTGGCTTGCGGGCGAACGTCTCGACGGGCTGCCGCCGCAGCGCGTCGCCATGGCCGGCGTGGGCCGCACGTTCCAGACAGCGGCCACCTTTGCGTCGATGACCGCGCGCGAGAATGTGCAGCTCGCGCTCCTTGCCGGCACCGGTGAGTACGAAGCGCTGGGGCACCGCCTTGTGACCGCGCACGTACCCGAAGCCGACGCGCTCCTCGCCCGCGTCGGAGCAGCTTCGCTCGCCGAGCAGGTTTGCGCATCGCTTTCCTACGCCGATGTGAAACGCGTCGAGCTCGC
>DATMNH010000201.1:0-2563 GCA_035568975.1 Casimicrobiaceae bacterium | reverse complement strand
ATTCCATACCGCGCCGCTCAGCCGCCTCCTGGTTAAGCTCATGACGGGCGCCGATTTCGATGTTGATAAAATCGGGCGGTCCATCTGCTGCTGTCGTGGGCTGATCGGCCCCGGTTGCCGGATGCCGGGCTGCCGCATCTGCGATTATATCGACGGCTCGTTGTCGGTCTCGCTCCACGGCCTGCCGCGCGAGATCCTTGTCCTCGGACTTCCTACGAAGCCGCTTCGAGAGGTCATCACCGAATTTGCCCATAGGTCTAGCTTATCCCAAGTGGGAAGTGCCGGCGCGAGTTCTATGGAAGCTCGATGCTGTTTCGCTGGTGGGCGGGGGAGAAGGCCCGATAAGGGCTGTGCAGACATAGCGCAGACACGCCCTCTTTTGCAGGCAGTTGATTCCAATCTAAGCTACGGATATCGCAGTTTAAATACCTGCGATGTTGCGGTCATTGCAGATGACCAGACGGCCAGCGTCGTCGAACATCACCACGCCCTGGTCCATATTGTCCAAGGCGATGCCGAGCAGACGGCCTTTGTCGTCGACCCGGCGGTCGGCAAGCGCGCTGATCAAGCTCACGCCCAATATCGCGACCGTCACGCTGGCGACGGCAATGGCGAGCAGGCCCGGTGACAGGGAGAGCTCGGTGATCGTGCGGGTGGGATCGGGAACGACTTCCACCGCCCCCATGGCCGTGAAGTGATGCGAAAGGATGGCGAGCACGAACAGGAGGGCCGAAGCCCATACCGCGCGTACGCTCTGCCAAGGCACCGCAACCATGAGCGCCGCCATGCCCAGGACCATCCCCAGGACAATGGACGCGGCGACGAGAGCAAGGTCCCAATGGATGTGGCCGGGCAGCTGGAGCGCTTCCATGCCCAGATAGTGCATCGCGGCAACACCGCCGCCGATGATCCCGCCGCCGATTGGCGCACCCCAGCGTCTTGGCGTGAACACCGCGACGGCCAACCCGATAGCCGTGATGACGCCGGCGGCGAGCAGCGACACGATCGTCAGATTGATGTCATATGCGACCGGCATTCCGGGCTGGTAAGCCAGCATCGCCAGAAAGTGTGTCGCCCAGATGCCGCAGCCGGTCGCGGCTCCCGCCGCCGCGAGCCAGACCGTGCGGGCACGCCCCTTGGTCGAACGCGCCCGATGGAACAGGGTGATCGCTGTCAGGCTCGCGAGGAAGCAGACGACGCCGGCGACCGCAACCAGGCGCCAGTCATGCTGCGTCGTCAGGCAGTCGAGAATCCGAAACAACCGTAGCTCTCGTCAGGCTGTGTCCAATCTGCCTATTGGTTAGTCAACATCGTTATACGTTTCCTTAATGAACACAGCCGCGCTTTACGCGTGACGCATCTCGCGCGCTCCGTTGATTGCGCCGACCGCTTCAGCGAGAGGGCGATTGCACGCGCTGCCCTGCGTAAACGCGCGATTCGCCCGCCGCTGCCGGCGGCGCCTTGCGATCGCCGATCGCCGAAGTTCCATGAATTGCGCGCTTTGGAGCGCATGAAAACATGGTATCGTCAGCCCGGTTCGGCGGCGGGGAGGCCGGTTCGTGGCAGGGCGGACCTTCAAGGTAATCCTGATCAAGCCGTCGCATTACGACGCCGACGGCTACGTGATCCAATGGTGGCGGTCGCTCGTTCCCTCGAACAGCCTCGCCAGCATGTATGGGCTGATGGCCGAATGTGCGGCTGCGAAGTCGCTCGGTGACGACGTCGATATCGACATCGAGGCCTATGACGAGTGCAACACCGTCATCGACGTCAAGGGCGCCATTCGCAAGATCGGCAGTGCCAAATCCGGCTTCGTCGGTCTCGTCGGCGTGCAGTCCAATCAATTTCCCCGCGCGCTCGATATCGCCCGTGAACTCCGCGCCGCCGGGGTTACCGTGGTGATCGGCGGCTTTCACGTGAGCGGCTGCCTCTCGATGCTGCCGGAAATGCCGGACGATCTCAAAGCGGCGCTCGATCTCGGGGTCATCCTGTTCGCCGGCGAAGGCGAGGGCCGCGTCGCCGCGCTGCTGCGCGAGATCGACGGCGGCAAGACCAAGCCAATCTACAACTATCTGAGCGACATGCCGGAGATGGCGGCGGCGACGCTGCCGATCCTGCCGCGCTGGGCGGTGACCCGCGTCGCCGGGCACTATACCAGCTTCGATGCCGGCCGCGGCTGTCCGTTCCAGTGCAGCTTCTGCACCATCATCAACGTGCAGGGGCGCAAGTCGCGCTACCGCACGCCCGACGACGTCGAGGCCATCGTGCGCGCCAATGCGGCGCAAGGCATCACCCGCTTCTTCGTCACCGACGACAATTTCGCGCGCAACAAGAACTGGGAGCCGATCCTCGACCGCCTGATCGAGCTGCGCGAGCAGCACGACTTCAACATCAAGCTCCTGTTGCAGGTGGACACGCTCTGCCACCGCATTCCGAACTTCATCCCGAAAGCGGCGCGCGCCGGCTGCACTGCCGTGTTCATCGGCCTCGAGAACATCAATCCCGAATCGCTGATGGGCACGAAGAAGCGGCAGAACAAGATCTGGGAATACCGCGACATGCT
>DATMNH010000200.1:0-30362 GCA_035568975.1 Casimicrobiaceae bacterium | reverse complement strand
CACCGACAACCTGTGGCCGACGATCTGGACGACGCTCAAGCTCGCGCTGCCGGCGACGCTGATCAACGTCGGCTTCGCTCTGCCCATCGCCTACAAGATGCGCGTCAAGTCGCGCTATCAGCGCTGGATTACGACCATCCTCGTGGTGCCGATCACGCTCGGGACGGTGCTCATCGCCGAAGGCATGTTGACCTATTTCGGGCCCAAGGGATGGCTGGCGCAATTCCTGCAATTCTTTCATCTCTACGAGGGCTCGATACGCCTGACCCACAACTACTGGGGCGTTCTTATTTCGCTGGTGATCTCGGGATTTCCTTTCGCCTTCCTGCTGATCCTTTCGTACATCACCGGCATCGATCCCGTGCTTGCGCGGGCAGCCTCTACACTGGGCGCCGACCCGAAGTCGCAATTCCGGCAGATTTATCTGCCGCTGCTCGCGCCGGGACTGGCAATGTGCTTTTGCCTCGCTTTCGTGCAGGCTTTTTCGGTGTTCCCGTCAGCCGTGCTGCTGGGCTCTCCAGCGGGCCCGACTCGGGTCATCTCGATCGCTGCGTACGAGGCGGCATTCGAGCAATACGATTATTCGCTCGCCTCGGCGATCGCCATGATCATGGGCTTCGTGCAACTGATCATCGTCGCCGCGGTGCTGGGCCTGCGCAATCTGTTTTATCGCGGCCCGGTTTCGGGCGGGAAAGGCTAGCGCGTGGTGAACCGGAACGTGGCCACCGCATGGTTCGACCGCGCCTGGCGCGGACTGCTGCTGGGCCTGATGACCTTATTCGTGGTCAACATCGCATTCATGATTGCCGCGGTCGCCACCAGCTCGTTTGCCAAACGCTGGCTCGGAACATGGCTGCCGGAAGGTTGGACCACGACCTGGTACACCGCAGCGTGGAAGGAGTTTCAGCTCGACGCGGTGCTTTGGGTGACGGTGCAGGTGGTGTTCGCGGTAGTCGCGCTTGCCCTGCTTATCGGCGTGCCGGCCGCATATACGCTCGCAAGACGCGATTTCCGCGGCAAGCGACTCCTGATGCTGCTGTTCCTCCTGCCGCTGATGGTGCCGCCGATCACCTACGGAATTCCGCTGGCGACGGTGCTGTACAAGCTCCAGCTCGCCGGCACGATCTACGGCGTCATTCTCGCCAATTTGATTCCGGCGGCGCCGTTCGTCATTCTGGTGATGACGCCGTTCATCGAGCAGATCGACCCCAATCTGGAGTCGGCGGCGCGCGTGTTCGGCGCAGGGACCGGCCGCATGTTCTGGCACATCCTGGTGCCGCTGCTCGGGCCTGGCATCCTGGCGGCGTCGCTATTGGTGCTGGTGCGGACGATCGCGCTGTTCGAGCTCACGTTCCTGACTGCAGGTCCCGATTCGCAGACGCTGGTCGTGGCCCTGTACTACGCGGTGTTCGCGGCCGGCGTGCGTGCGCCGCAGTCCGTGGATGCGATGGCCATGGTGTACATGCTGGTGACGCTGGCGTGGCTCCTGATCGCGCTGCGCTTCGTCAATCCGACGCAGCTCGTCTCGCGCGTCAAAGAGCATCCACAACCAGCAGCGTGAGCGCGGCATGAGCCGGTTATCGCTCGATACGCTGGCCGCGCTGCCGGCGGCGGTCGCCAGGCCGGCCTACGATGCGCGCAGCGTCGGCATCGGCATCGTTCATCTCGGCATCGGCGCGTTTCACCGGGCGCAGACCGCCGTATTCAGCGACGATGCACTTGCGCTCGATCGAGGCAACTGGGGCATCTGCGGCGTGAGCCTGCGCTCCGCGGATGTTCGCGACCGGCTCTCTCCGCAAGACGGCATGTACACCGCGGTGGAAAAGAGCCCGACAGGCACACGCCGTCGAATCATCGGCAGCGTTCGCGAGGTTCTGTTTCTGGGCGATCAACGCGAAGCGGTCAGGACGCGACTGGCCGCGGCCGAGACCAGAATCGTGTCGCTGACCATTACCGAAAAGGGCTATTGCCACGACCCGGCAACCGGCAAGCTCAACCTCCGGCATCCGGACGTCGTGCACGACCTGGCGCATCCCGAGCAGTCACAAAGCGCGATCGGCCTGATCGTGTCGGCGCTCGACGCACGTCGATGCTCGCACGGCGGGCCGCTTACGGTTCTGTGCTGCGACAACCTTCCGCACAACGGCGCAATGGTTCGTGGCCTGGTCGCGGCGTTCGCCGAAGCGAGCGATCCAGCGCTTGCGCGATGGATCGCGGAGCACGCGAGCTTTCCTTCGACCATGGTCGATCGGATCGTGCCGGCAACGACCGGCGCCGACATTGCAGACAACGATGCAGCGCTGGGCGTGCACGATGCCGCCCCGGTCGTGCACGAGCCGTTCAAGCAGTGGGCGATCGAGGACAATTTCGTCGCCGGACGACCGCGATGGGAGGAGGTGGGCGCCGAGCTGGTCGATGATGTGGCACCGTTCGAAGCGATGAAGCTGCGCCTCCTCAACGGCAGCCATTCGGCATTCGCCTATCTGGGATTTCTTGCTGGACACGAGTACATTTATCAGGTCGCGGCGCAATCCGACTTCGTGGCGTTCATGCAGCGGCTGATGGCCGACGAGGTCGTTCCCACGTTGACCGTGCCAACAGGGGTCGATATCGTCGCCTATCAGCGAGCGCTGGTCACGCGCTTCGGCAATCCGGCGCTGCCGCACCGCACACAACAGATCGCGATGGACGGCTCGCAGAAACTGCCGCAGCGGCTCCTCGGCACCGTTCGCGACAACCTGAGGGCGGGCCGCCGGATCGACTTGCTCGCGCTGGCAGTTGCCGGCTGGATGCGCTACGTCAGCGGTCGCGATGAAGCGGGGCGCGCGATCGAGGTTTCCGACCCCCTGGCGGGAGAATTCGCGCGCATTGCCGGCGGCAGCCGAGTCCACGACGGCGGCAACCCGGCAGTTCTGGCCAGCGGGCTGTTGGGAATTCGCGCGATTTTCGGCGATGATCTGCCCGCGGATCAACGCTTTGCCGGCCGCGTGAGCACCTGGCTGACATCCTTGTTCGCGGCCGGGGCTACACATAGCGTCGCACGAGCAACGCGTTCCATCGCTTGAACGATTGACATCAGCGATCGACAAAGCCCGAGGACGCAACATGATCCCACTTTCGCTGCACCCCGACCGTCTGTTTTCCTCCGACCCGGCGCGGCGGGACTTGAGTCGTGCGCTCTACGCGACGATCAGGCATCTGCCGATCATCAGCCCGCACGGTCACACCGATCCGCAGTGGTATGCCGACAACGAGCCTTTCACCAACGCGTCGGCGCTCCTTATCACGCCGGACCATTACGTTTTCCGGATGCTCTACAGCCAGGGCGTCAAGCTGGAAGATCTCGCGATCCCGCGCCGCGATGGCGGTGCGGTCGAGCAGGATGCGCGCAAGATATGGCGCACGTTCGCGGCCAACTACCGGTTGTTCCGGGGAACGCCGACGCGCGTCTGGCTCGATCACGCATTCCATGAGGTGTTCGGTGTACGCGAGCGCCTGACGCCCGAGTCCGCGGATCGCATCTTCGATCAGATCAACGACTGCCTCGCCAAGCCGGAATTCCGTCCGCGCGCATTGTTCGAGCGCTTCAACATCGAAGTCATCGCGACGACCGAGTCACCGCTCGACCCGCTCGCGCACCACGCAAAGCTCCGCGGCAGCGGCTGGAAAGGTCGCGTCGTCACCGCGTACCGCCCGGATCCGGCGGTCGATCCCGAATTCGAGGGCTTTGCAGGAAACGTGGAAAAGCTCGGACAGCTCGCCGGCGAAGACAGCCTGACGTGGCGCGGTTATCTTGCCGCACACCGCAACCGGCGCGCGTTCTTCATGACCATGGGCGCGACGTCGACCGACCACGGCCACCCGACCGCGCAGACGTCTGATCTGAGCGACAAAGAATGCGAAGCCTTGTTCGCGAAGGCTCTCGAGGGCAAGGCCACGGCCGCGGAAGCGGAAGCGTTTCGCGGGCAGATGCTGACCGAGATGGCGAAAATGAGCCTCGAGGACGGTCTGGTCATGCAAATCCACCCAGGCTCGTTCCGGAATCACAACCCGCAGGTGCATCAACGCTTCGGCCGCGATAAGGGGGCCGACATTCCGACGCGCACCGATTACGTCCATGCACTGAAGCCTCTGCTCGATCGCTTCGGCAACGAACGCGATCTGACCGTGATTCTGTTCACGCTCGATGAGACGGCGTACTCCCGCGAGCTCGCGCCGCTGGCGGGGCATTACCCGATCCTCAGACTCGGTCCGCCCTGGTGGTTCTACGACAGCCCAGAAGGCATGCAGCGCTTTCGCGAGCAGACGACGGAGACCGCTGGTTTCTACAACACCGTCGGCTTCAACGACGACACGCGCGCCTTCCTTTCGATCCCTGCGCGTCACGATGTGGCGCGGAGGATGGATTGCCGCTTCCTTGCCGAGCTCGTAGCCGAGCACAAGATCGAAGAGGACGAGGCCTTCGAGCTCGCGCCCGAGCTTGCCTACGGTCTCTCGAAGCGCGCGTACAAGCTCTAGCGGTTTGCATGGTCGCGGTCCGCGGTATCGGGCACAATGCCGACGTGCTTGACCGTGTTTGGCCGGCTCGATGGAGCGGCAATTGTTCGATCGGCATGACTTGACCAACTTGCGGGAGAAGCGATGAAGAACCAATCGGATGCGTTGGCGCTGGCGGGACGTATTTTGCTGGGTTCGATTTTCGTGCTTTCGGGCTTCCAGAAGCTAATGGGCTACTCGGGCCTGGCCGCTACCCTCGCTGGAAAAGGCTTGCCCATGCCCGAGGTGCTCGCTGTTTTGACTGTCGCCATCGAGCTCGGCGCCGGGCTTCTGCTGGTGGTCGGCTGGAAAGCGCGCTGGGCCGCGCTCCTGCTTTTCCTGTTCATCATTCCGGTATCGCTGACCTTTCATAATTTCTGGACGATGGAAGGTGCTCAGGTCGCGATGAACAAGATCCAATTCCTGAAGAATGTGTCGATCATGGGCGGCATGCTGCTGGTGGCGGCGTTCGGCCCCGGCCGTTACAGCGTCGACAAAGGATAGCGGTCATGAGCAAGCGGAACTGACGGTGGCGGCCAAGTTACGCGTGGTGCGGACGGCCAAGGCGCGTGTCGGAACGATCGCCCAGCAGATCGAGATCGGGCCGCACGTGGTGATCACCGACGAGGGTCGCGACGCAGGAGGCGATGACCTCGGGCCCGACCCGCACGAGCTGCTCGACGCGGCGTTGGCGGCCTGCACCGCGCTCACGCTGACGCTGTACGCCCGGCACAAGGGCATCGTGCTGGCCGCGCTCGAAGTCGAGGTGGATCACGAGGAACACGATGGCGTGTACCGGATGCGTCGTGATATCCATGTCACCGGAGAGCTCTCCAACGAGCAGCGGACGCGCATGCTGGAGATCGCGAACAAGTGCCCGGTGCATCGCACGCTTTCGGGAACGTTCGATATCGTTTCACAACTCGACTGATCGCCCTCCGGATTGCCGCGGATTTACTCGTGCTATTCGCGCGTTTCCGAATCGATCCAGAGCGTGACCGGTCCGTCGTTAGTCAGGGCAATCAGCATATGCGCGCCGAATACGCCGGTCGGGACCTCGCGCCCGAGCTCGCGCTCGAGCGCGCCGACGAATGCCTGGAACAAGGGCTGTGCGACTTCCGGCGGCGCCGCGGCGCTGTAAGACGGCCGGGCGCCTTTTTTCGTCGACGCATGGAGCGTGAACTGACTGACGGCGAGAATCTCGCCGCCGCTATCCCGCACCGAGCGGTTCATGACGCCGGCGTCGTCGTCGAAGATGCGCAAGGCAACGATCTTGTGCGCCAGCCAATCGGCTGCGACGATCGAATCCGACGGCGCGACACCGCACAAGACGAGAAGGCCGGCGCCGATCCTGGCTACGGTGTGGTCGTCGACCGTCACCACCGCCTCGCGCACGCGTTGGATCGCCGCGCGCATCGATCAACGGACGACTTTGCGCTCGACCTCGGCGACCAGTCCGCCGACGATGGTCACGGTGGTAATCGTGTCCGGGTCGCCCGCGGCAGGAAGGTACGACCAGTGCTTGCCGTCCTTGCCTTGCTTGCGGCTGCTGCGCGCATCCACTTCGGGCTTGCCGATGCGTCGAATGACTTCCGACTCGGACATGCCGGCGCGGATGAATCGCCGTTCCGCGACTTTGCCTGAGCTCTGTTTCTGCTCGGGTGCCCGACGCGCCACCGGGCTGGCGCGCGTGCGCTGCGCGGCAGGCGGCGCTGGTGTTGCGGCCGCCGGCCAGCCGGGAACCACGCTGACCGTCGCGGGGTCAGTATCGAAGTTCCGCAATTCCATTCCGGGCCTGCACGGTTCGTCCTGATAGACCACGCTTCCCTGGTCGCCTCGACACTTGACCATGGTGGCGTCTGCGGTGCCATGTTGGCCAAGCAGGACAAGGGTCAGCAATGACAGGACGAGCAATAAAGGCACGGCGGTGCTCCCGCGGATGGGATGCGTTTACTATATTACCTTTATGACATTGAGCAATCATCCGTTCGATGGATAGGCGCACAAACGCCGCGCGGTTGTCCGGCGGCCCGCGAAGGAGCCTTCGCGCGGCAGCGGCGCTGCTGCTTCTGCCCCTGCTGGCCGGGTGCACGGCCGCAGACTATTACTGGCAAGGTATCCGCGGTCAGCTCGATTTGCTGGAGCGCGCCCGGCCGATTCCCGCAATCCTCGCCACTACCGAGGACCCGGCCTTGAAACGCAAGCTCGAACGGGTGCTGGCGATTCGCGAATACGCGAGCCGCGAGCTTGCGCTGCCCGACAACCCGAGTTATCGAAGCTACACCGATCTCGGGCGGCGATTCGTTCTCTGGAACGTATTCGCGACACCGGAGCTCTCACTCGAGCCGCGCCAATGGTGTTTTCCGGTGGCCGGATGCGTGAACTACCGCGGGTATTTCGACGAGGCCGCGGCCCGCGCCGAAGCGTCGCAGCTCGGCGCGACGGGAGACGATGTCTACGTCGGCGGAGTGCCCGCGTATTCGACGCTCGGTTATTTCAATGATCCCATGCTGTCGACGGTGATCCGCTATCCCGAGACGGAGGTCGCGCGTCTGATCTTCCACGAGCTTGCGCACCAGGTCGCGTATGCGAAGGACGACACGGTGTTCAACGAGTCCTTTGCCGTGGCGGTCGAAGAGGAGGGGATCGGCCGCTGGCTGGCAGCGCAGAACGATCCGGCGCTGACGGCGCAGTTCAACACCAGCCAACGCTATCGTGACGGATTCCGTACTCTGATCGCCGGCGTCCGCGGCGAGCTCGTGAAGCTCTACGCCAGCGCCGCCAGCGTCGAAGAAAAGCGTGCCGGCAAGGCCGCCGCCTTTGCGGCTATGCGTGTTGCCTACGACGCGCTGAAAAAGGAATGGGGTGGCTTTGCTGCCTACGATGGCTGGTTCGCGCAAGGGCCCAACAATGCCAATCTGGCTGCGGTCGGCCTCTACACACAAAAGGTGCCGGAGTTCCATGCTCTGCTCGCCGCCGACGGCGGCGACCTTCGCCGGTTCTACGCTCACGTCAAGGCGCTGGCAGCATTGCCAAAGGGAGAGCGCGATTCTGCTCTGGCGGCCGCGGCCGCGGCGAATCGGACGGCGGAAAGGATACCGACCGGCACGTCGAACGCCCTGCCGCCAGGGTGAGCACAGCTTGTCCGGTTAACCACTGCCGTCCCTAGATAAGCCATTGTCTTATCTAGCGATTCATAATATACTTTTCGGTTCCTTGCCTCACCCGCCGCAGACGGGGAGGCCGCCGGCAACTCAGCACGCAAACTGAGACGCAACTAAAGCGTCAACCGTTGCCCAACCAACGTCCACAAGGAGCGATCTGCATGCGTCACTACGAAATCGTATTTATCGTTCATCCCGACCAGAGCGAGCAGGTGCCCGCAATGGTCGAGCGTTACCGTTCGATGGTCACCGCCCCTGGCGGGAGGATCCATCGCCTCGAAGATTGGGGACGGCGGCAACTCACCTATCCCATCGCCAAGGTTCACAAGGCGCACTACGTGCTCATGAACATCGAGTGCGACGCGCCGACCCTGACCGAGCTCGAACACGCGTTCAAATTCAATGACGCGGTGCTGCGCCATTTGATCGTCGCGATGAGCGAGGCGGTGGTCACTCCGTCGCCGATGATGAAGGAAGAGAAATCCCGCTCGCTGTCGCCTGGCGGGACGGTGGCGACCACAGCGGCACCGCCCGCTTCGCCTGCAGCTGTGCCGGCAGCCAGCGAGCCGACGCCGTCGCCGGCCTGACGTCAAGCGCGGTGGAGACCAATTCGGTGACGCTCGACGCGCGCTTGCAGTCGCGCGGCTCGCTGCGTTTCACGCCTGCGGGCGTGCCGGCGCTCGACTTCGAGCTGGCGCACGAATCGATGCAAGTCGAGGCGGGCAGCGAACGCAGGGTTGCCTGCGAGCTCGCTGCGGTCGCCCTGGGTCCGGTGGCAAGGAAAATTGCCGACGTTGCACCCGGCGCGCAGATCCGATGCACCGGCTTTCTTGCTCGCCGCTATCGCACCGGCATCACCGTGGCGCTGCACGTAAATGAATTCGATCTGAAGTCAGAAACCAAGGAAGGAAGCTGACATGCCCCGTCCCATGGGAAGAAACGCCAAAGGCAAAGGTAAAGGCAAGGATGGCAAGAAGCGCGAACGCGGCAACAACCTGTTCAAGCGCAAGAAGTTCTGCCGCTTTACCGCCGAGGGTGTCAAGGAAATCGACTACAAGGACATCGACATCCTGAAGGATTTTGTGCAGGAAAATGGCAAGATCATGCCGGCGCGGATCACCGGTACCAAGGCCCGCTATCAGCGGCAACTGTCGACGGCGATCAAGCGCGCACGCTACCTCGCGCTGCTGCCGTACACCGATTTGCACTGACAGGAGCAGCCATGCAGGTCATATTGCTGGAAAAGGTCGTTAACGTCGGTGACCTCGGTGAAGTCGTCAAGGTCAGGCAGGGCTATGCCCGTAATTTCCTGATCCCGCAAGGCAAGGCCAAGCGCGCGACGCCTGAGAATCTCAAGCTGCTGGAAGAAAAGCGCAGCGAGCTGGAAAAAGCCGCTGGCGAACGACTGGCGAAAGCGCAAGCGCAGGCCGAAAAACTCGAAGGCGTGACGATACAGGTCACGCAGAAAGCGGGCGTCGACGGCCGGTTGTTTGGCTCGGTAACCAACGTCGACATCGTCGACTCGCTGCAAGGGCTCGGACATACCGTCGAAAAGTCCATGGTCCGCATGCCGGAAGGCCCGCTGAAGCACGTGGGAGACTTCGCGCTGACCATTGCGTTGCACACCGATGTCGCGGCGCACATCACCGTCACGGTGCTGGGCGATACCACCGGCAATCAGGCAGCCTGAGTAACCGGTAACGGCGCACGCCACGGCCAGCGGGAGAACGAGCAAAAAGGAACCGACAACGGTCCTTTTGTTATCGACGCGGGTGTCTCTTATTTCGTCATTCCCGCTCATTTTGGTAACTGAGCGGGAATCCAGTGTCTTTGGAACGAACGCCACTGGGTCCCCGCTTTCGCGGGGACAACGGTCTCGCGAACCGGGGCCTTGGAGCGGACGTCGGGTGGGCGTAGCGCGCGTTTCGACCTGCTAATATGTAACCGCAGCGCGTCTCTCCATCCCTCGCATGCCCAACGATACTCAAATTGAAGCTTTGAAAGTCCCGCCGCATTCGATCGAGGCGGAACAATCCGTGCTCGGCGGCCTGCTGCTCGACAATGGCGCCGCCGACCGGATCGCCGACTTCCTGAGCGGAGATCACTTCTACAGCGACGCCCATCGCCTGCTCTACAACGCGATCATGCAGCTCATCGCCGACAACAAGCCGGCCGACGTGGTGACCGTCGCCGAAGCGCTGGGATCGATCAATAAGCTCGATTACGTCGGCGGCATGAGTTATCTCGCGGCGCTGGTCGAGAACGTTCCCACCGCCGCCAATATCCGCCGCTATGCGGAGATCGTGCATGAGCGCGCGATATTGCGACGGCTCGCTGCTGCAGGCGGAGAGATCGCGGAAAGCGCGTTTCATCCGCTCGGCCGCAGCGTCCGGGAGATCCTCGATCAGGCCGAGACCAAGGTTTTCGAGATCGCCGAGCATGGCGCCCGGGGACAGCAGGGCTTTCAGGATATCCGGCCGCTGCTGACACAAGTCGTGGAGCGCATCGAGTTTCTGTACAACCGCGACAATCCCTCCGACGTTACCGGAATCGCCACGGGATTCACGGATCTGGACCGCATGACCTCGGGGCTTCAGGAGGGCGACCTGATCGTCATTGCCGGCCGCCCCAGCATGGGCAAGACCTCGCTGGCGCTGAACATCGCCGAGCACGTCGCGTTGGTGCTCAAGATGCCGGTAGCGATCTTCAGCATGGAAATGGGCGCGACGCAGCTCGCCATGCGGCTCATGGGCTCGGTCGGGCGGCTCGACCAGCAGAAGATTCGCACCGGCCGCTTGACCAACGACGACTGGGAGCGGCTCTCGGGCGCGCTGGGCAAGCTCAACGACGCGCCGATACACATCGACGAGACGCCGGCGATGAACGCGCTGGAGGTGCGTGCGCGCGCCCGCCGTCTCGCCCGGCAATACGGTGGCAAGCTCGGCGCGATCGTCGTCGATTATTTGCAACTGATGGAGGCCGTCAGCGATGGGGAAAACCGCGCCACGGAAATATCCGAAATCTCGCGCTCGATGAAGGCACTCGCCAAGGAGCTCAAGGTGCCGGTAGTAGCGCTGTCGCAATTGAACCGTAGCCTGGAGCAGCGTCCGAACAAACGTCCGGTGATGTCGGACCTTCGCGAATCGGGAGCGATCGAGCAGGATGCGGACCTGATCCTGTTCATCTACCGCGACGAAGTCTATAACGAGGACACGCAGGAAAAGGGCGTGGCTGAGATCATCATCGGCAAGCAGCGCAACGGACCGATCGGCGTGGTTCGCCTTGCGTTCCTGGGCGAAAATACGAGGTTCGAGAATCTCGCCACGGCGGGGACCTACTAGGCCTCAGACGCATGGCAGCGGTCGGTCGCAACAGCGCCCGGAAGTGGAAAGCTGGACAAGGGCTGAGTGCGCAGCGAAGCTTCGGGTGTCCTTGTCTACGATGGCGGGACGGGTGGTCTGCTTGATTATCAGGGCAAAGGCTTAGACGAGAATGGATCATCTTTGGCAGACACATCTTGGCGCCGACGTTTCTTTTGACCCGCTGTATCACCAGAGTCCGCGAAAGGAGATCACCAGCTTTTTCAACGACGCTCCGGGGGTCGTACTCGATATCGGCTGCGGCGGTGGCGGAACCGGGCGACTGATAAAGGAGAAATTCCCTGGCACCAAAGTTATCGGGATCGAGCTCAACCAGCATGCCGCGGAGCAGGCCCGCCAGCATCTGGACCTGGTGATTTGCGACAATATCGACACTCTTGAATTGAACGAACATATCGGTTCGCAACACGTCGACACCGTGCTCCTTCTGGACATCCTGGAGCACCTTTATGATCCTTGGCGCGCGCTCGTGCGGATCCACAGCTGGCTCGACGAAGGCGTGCGTGTTCTGGCGAGCATTCCCAACATTCGGAATCTCGGCAATCTAGACGAGCTTGCCGGAGGAAATTGGAACTATGGACCCAACGGCGTGCTCGATATCACCCACGTACGATTCTTTACACGCGCCTCTCTCCGCAAGCTGTTCGAGGAAACAGGTTATGTTGTTCAGCAGATGATCCCATTGACGCAACCAAGGTTTCTTGAGCGATACGTCGTGGACCGCCGGCCGGGTGAAATCGTTACTCGGCACATGACTATTCGATACGTCGATTTCGAGGAACTCGAGGAACTCTACGCGCTGCAGTACGTTGTCGACGCGCGGCTGGCGCCGAGTGTTCCGGACACAGCGGGCGGCCGTGGCAGGTAGTCTTGCTTCGGGAACTTTGGGACGCAACAGCCCTTGCTCATGTGGCAGCGGTAAGCGTTACAAGGATTGTCACGGTGCGATCGGCGCAAGTTTGTCTGCTTCGGTCGGCCCCACTGATCGTGTCGCGAGACGCGCATCGCAATATCGGGCACCGGACGCCGAGTGGGGGCATCTTTCCGATGAACAGCGGGATGCGCTCGGCGTCACGATGGAGGCAGCGCTCGCCCACCAGACCGCCGGACGTCAAGATGAGGCCGCTAGGCTTTACCGTGAGGCGCTGAAGACTGCCCCGAAGACTCACGATGCACTCCACATGCTCGGCGTGATCGAATGGTCGCTGGGTGATCTGGATCGCGGCGAGGCGCTGATTCTGGAGGCCATGACGTTGCGGCCAGCTTATCAAAGCATTCAGAGCAATCTTCAAATGCTTCGCGCCGCGCGTCTTGCGCGTTCTGGTGCGATCGAGGACGAGCTTGCGGAACTCGCGTTGCCCATTCTTAACGACCTCATGCTCAAACCCTTGCGTCCGGGTCGAGGATGGCGGCCCGCTACGTCTGCTGCCGACGTTATTCACCTCATAGGACGATTCGGTGGGGCTGACGACGATGGCTCCACGCTACGCGCGTTGGCACAGGCGCTGTCTTCACGAACATTGAAAATCTGGTCGCCTTACCGAGGAAACGCGTTCGTGCCGAGTGTACCGGGTTGCACCGCCATCGATCCACGCAGCGGACGTTATCCTAGCGGTGGTACGCATGTATTTGTCGGTGTGAATTATGAGCTGGGCGACTGGATCGAACGCTCTGACGCTGATCAAATCATTGTTCTGTGCGGCCGCGGAAGGCCTTCGGTCTACTTGACCCAGCTTCGTGCGATCGCGATGGACGGCGCGCGGCGCATCGAGTTGGCATTTGCGTCCCGGTCCCGCGCCGAACGATTCGGCTCGGGACATGTCATTCTGCCGGTGCCAACGTGCGAGCTTTCGAAGCCCGTAGCCGCCCGCGGCACGAATGTTCCAATTGTCGATAGCGGCAGAAGCGAACGGCCATGGTCTGTCGGCATCGTTGGCCAGGTTAGCGATCGAGTTGACCCGCCGGTTGACGCGGACTTCATAGCCGAAATCGCTCATAGCGCCGGCGCGTTGGTGATGCACGACCCCGGACCCTATCGTTTCGAGCTCGGGGCATCGCGGTCGGTACGATTCTTGGAGCGTACACCTGATGGACCGGACGCTTTTCTTTCGGAGATCGACTGTCTCTTCTGTCGCAAACAACCATGGTGGGACGAGGACGACGGCCGTGGCATCCTTGCCGCGATGGCACGGGGCCTACCGGTAATCTGTCCGCGCAGTTCGATCCATTCCGATTTTATTGAAGATCGCGCGAGCGGATTGCTGTATCGCGACGACGACGAAGCTCTAGCGCTTGTAATGGAATTGCGCCGCGCGAGCCGCCTGGCGGCCGATCTCGGCGCTGCTGCGCGGGCGAAGGCCGCAGAATTGCTCGATCCAATTGCGTCCGCGAACTCGCTGCGTTCGCTGTTTCCGGAGCCGACGCGCCTTGCCGTGGTGAGCCTATGACCACGACATCACCATCCGTGGAGACTGATCGCAAGCGCGAGCCGCTCGTGCGCTTCATCGCATTTTATCTTCCTCAGTTTCACCCGATTCCTGAAAACGACGAATGGTGGGGGAAGGGCTTTACGGAGTGGGCCAATGTGGTGCGGGCACGGCCCAATTTCGTGGGCCATTATCAGCCCCATTTGCCCGCGGATTTGGGATTCTACGATCTGCGCGTTCCCGAGGTGAGGGAACAGCAAGCCAACCTCGCGCGGGCGCATGGGATTCACGCATTCTGCTATTACTACTACTGGTTTGCCGGCAGACGGCTACTGGAGCGGCCGGCCGAGGATATGCGAACATCGGGTAAACCGGACTTTCCTTATTGCTTTTGCTGGGCGAACGAGAATTGGACGCGGCGGTGGGATGGAGCCGATAACGAGATATTGATAGCCCAGAATCCGAACTACACGGACGACGAGGGTTTTATCCGCGACTTGCTGCCCCATTTTCGTGATCCCCGATACCTTCGGGTCGGTGGCACGCCACTACTGATTGTATATCGCGTGGGACTGCTTCCGAACCCGCGACAAAGCGCCACGATCTGGCGCGAAATATGTCTGAAAGAGGGTGTGGGCGAGCTTTATCTCTGCGCCGCCAAGACCTACGGCACGAGCGATCCTGCGTCTTACGGCTTCGATGCGGTCGTCGAGTTTCCTCCGCATGGCGTGCGATTCGCCAGCAGGACAAGCGCGTTTCAGCTTACCAACCCGGCGTTCAAGGGCTCGATCATGGACTACCGCGAGCTCGTAAGGGATCATCTCGTAAAGCCACCCTCGGCCTATAAAATCCATCCCACCGTGATGACAGGCTGGGACAACACCGCGCGAAGACCCAACCTCGCGAGCACGTTCGTGAACGCAACGCCGGAGATGTACGAGATCTGGCTGAGGGAAATCGTCGCCCGGACTGTCGAAAATCGGGAGCCGGAAGAGCGCCTCGTCTTCGTCAACGCATGGAACGAGTGGGCCGAGGGCGCCCACCTCGAGCCCGATCGCCGTTACGGTCTCCAGTACCTCGAAGCGACGCGCCGCGCAGTGTGTGACGAGCCGGTGGACGGCGCGCCGTTCAAGAGACTCTCCGGCCGAACGCGGTTCGAAAGCAAACTGAGCCTCGCCAGATGACGATCGTGGCCACCAATACTACGGCAACATGCGGACAACTACGGCAGAGATTCCCCTTACAGCGACGAGCGAGTCGCGACGCGCGATCATATAATAGGGGCCGCGCTATCTTATGTCATGTACCCATCGATTACGCTCGAGAAGCTCAGGGGATTATATCTAGAATGGCATTTTCCCTAACCGCCGCACGGTAATCATCGATTTCCGGCAATCACGCGGCATACGGGAGCGCATGCATGTCATAGATAGCTCGGCGGTGTTCTGGCAACGCGGGGTAGAGTAATGAGCTTCCCGCCTGTCACCGCAGCGAGTGCCGCAAATTCCTCAGCGCCGAGCTCAACGGATCTGCGCAGCTGAAGTACGATCCGTCGAAGTGGCAGCCGTCGTAGACCTTGCCGGCCACAAGTTCGGGGCCGCCACGATTCAGCGATGTCGCAAAATGTTGCTCGAGGATTTGCGGTTGAGGCGCGCGATAGTCGGGGTCGCGAAAGCCTTCGACGATAACGCGATTGACCCGGAACCGCCTCTCCTCTTCGACACGTTTGGCGGCGGCTTGGTCGGTCGCGGCCGACGGCACCGTCGGGCTGCCTTGCTGACCCTTCACTTGGGGCGGCGAGATGGTCACCGTCGGTTGGGCGAGCGCGGGTCCACCCATCAGAAAGACGACGGACGCGCACGTGGACATCAAATTATGCCGACCTGCGATCGCGCCGGCGCGACTCGCCAATCCCAGGTTCGCTGCGTCTCGCATAGCGGCAGCGATCACGGCGCCGGAGCGCTCATCTCCCACGGCAAGCTTCGTGTAAGCAATACATTGAGCAGATTGTCCTGGAAGTTGATGTTGCCGGTCAATCGGTCGTGGCGCTCGCAAAGAAAAAACCAGTAGGCGATGGGAATGAAGCTGTCTTCGTTTTGTGGCGCGCTCGGGTCGAGTGTTTCCCGCGCGAGCAAGGAAGGCTTGGTTACTTTCCCGTCGCCCGGCTCGAGCATGATTTCATCGTAGCGCACGCCGGTCACTCGGTGGCGGATATCGTCGGGGTACAGCCGCGCAACGGGTGTCCCGGCTTCGTCTTCGAGCGCCAGCCGGGCCGGGGTGAGGGTGCAATCGCCTCCGAACAACACGTAGCGTATCGGCGTCGCGGGCTCGGGCGTCGACAGCGCCCATAAAAAGCGCCGTGCGCGCTCCAGCCGAAAGTCGAAGTATCGGTGCAGCGCGGTGAGATAAGCGTCTGCATCAGCGCCGTGTCCCGCGCGGATGCGCGCTTCGATCGCGGGATCGAAGATCGACCATCGGTAGCGCCGCCAGACCTCGCCGTCGAAAAGATCGTCGTTGCGTGCGGCGCCGGAGGAATCGATGAGCCAGGTGACCAGCGGATGCGGGAAGAGTTGGTATCCGGACGGCAGCGTGGCGAGCACTTCCTGTGGAATGCGCTTGAAGCCGATCGGCTCGCCGACCAGGAACGCATGCAAAGCGGAAGCCGCGCCCATGTTCGGCGTGCCGAGCAGAATAAGCTTGCGCACGCGCGTGGTGCCGTAAAGCGTGACCAGTTGTTCGCTGCCGTCGAGCACGTCGACCGGGCCGTAGCGCAGGAAATAGCGCGCGACCAGCCCACCCATGCTGTGAGCGATGATATCGACGCGAAGCGTCGGATCGTTGTAGTCGCGGCGCAGCGTCTCGATCAGCCGGTCGAGGCCGCGCGCCGCGTCGACGTTATCCTGCCGCCAGTCGTATGGATAGAGGTAGTAGCGCCGCTCGCCCGGCGCGCTTGGCGTGCCCGGCGTCGCTCTAACATAGCCGCCAAAGCGCTGCAGCGCTTCGATGATCTGACCGTAGAAATCCCTGCCCAGCGCGGCGTCGGTGATCCCGAACGCCTCGTTGTTGTCGGGACGGACTTGCAGCGATGCGCGGTCGAAGTCGAGCCCGAGCGAGTGATAATCGTCGAACAGGATCATCTGTGCCGACCCCGGCCAGATCTCGGCGCCGGTGGTGCGATCGCGCAGCCGTGAGCCGAACAGCCCGGGAATGACAATGACCGGCGTGGTGTCGGCGCCCTCGCTGCCGATGCGGTAGAGCCTGGCCAGGTCGGGACGCGTCGGCTCCTGGCCGCACGCGACGAGCGCGGCGCACAGCGTGACGATGCCGAGGTGCCGGAGCAGGCGCTGAAATATCCTCACGCGCGCATTCTAGCGCCGTGCCGGTCGCGCGGAGTCAATCGCAGACGATGCAAGGACCGCAGGGCCGCGGGATGAGATCCGCGCTACAGCACCTCGGCTGCGTGATCCGCGAGCCGCGACCGCTCGCCGCGCTGCAAGGTGACGTGGCCGCTATGCGACCAACCCTTGAAACGGTCGACGACGTAGGTGAGCCCGGAGCTGCCTTCGGTCAGGTACGGCGTGTCGATCTGCGCAATGTTTCCCAGGCAAACGACCTTGGTGCCTGGACCGGCGCGCGTGATCAAGGTCTTCATCTGCTTGGGCGTCAGATTCTGCGCCTCGTCGATGATCAGGTACTTGTTGATGAACGTGCGGCCGCGCATGAAATTGAGCGATTTGACCTTGATGCGCGAGCGGATGAGATCGCGCGTCGCGGCGCGGCCCCACTCGCCGGCCTCGTCGTCGGTCTTGTTGAGCACGTCGAGATTGTCCTCGAGCGCGCCCATCCACGGATTCATCTTTTCCTCCTCGGTCCCGGGAAGAAATCCGATATCCTCGCCCACCGGCACCGTGACGCGGGTCATGATGATCTCGGAATAGACCTTGAATTCCAATGTCTGCATCAGCCCGGCGGCGAGCGTCAGCAGCGTCTTGCCGGTGCCGGCCTGGCCGAGCAGCGTGACAAAATCCAGGTCCGCATTCATCAGCAGGTTGAGCGCGAAATTCTGCTCGCGGTTGCGCGCGGTAATGCCCCAGACGTTGTTCTTCTGATGGGTGTAATCCTTCAGCGTCTGCAACAGCGCGGTACGACCGGAAACCTCTTTTACCATCGAGTACAGCGGCGTCTCGCCCGGCCCCTTGCCTTCGAGATAGAGAAACTCGTTGACCAGGAGGCTCGCGCTCAAGGGCCCGGTGACGCGGTAGTAGGTAAGGCCGCCCTGTTGCCAGGATTCCATTCCTTTGGCGTGGCGATCCCAGAAATCCGAGGGCAGCTCGCGCATCCCGCTGTAGAGCAGGTCGGTGTCCTCGAGCACCTTGTCGTTGAAATAATCCTCCGCGGCGATTCCCAGCGCATGCGACTTGATGCGCATGTTGATGTCCTTCGACACCAGGATGACGCTGCGATTGGGATGCACACGTTGCAGGTGCATGACGACGGCGATGATCTGGTTGTCGGCCTTGCCGCCGGCGAGCGAAGGCGGAAGCGTGGTCGAGATCGCCTCGGTTTGAACAAACAGCCGCCCGCTCGCGGCGCCGCCGCTCCGCGGCTTGAGCGGGATGCCGGCGCTGATATTGCCGGGACTGATCGCGCTGGCCGCGGTGACCAGCTCGTCCAGAAAGCGCGAAGCCTGGCGCGCGTTGCGCGCGACCTCGGTCGTGCCTTTCTTGTTGTTATCGAGCTCCTCCAGCGTGAGCATGGGGAGGAAGATGTCGTGCTCTTCGAAGCGGAACAGGCTGGTGGGATCGTGCATCAATACGTTGGTATCGAGCACGAAGAGTTTCGGCGAGGGTGTCTTGACGGGTGTGTCGACGTGAAGCGCGGAGCGAAGTTTGCGCTCGACCATGGGCCTCCTTGGGCGATCCGATGAGTTGCGACTCCATCGTAGCGACGCCACGGCGCGAACACAAGGGGTAGTGGTCGCGCCGGGCCGCCGAGGGCATCGCTTGTGGTGGAAACGGAACAGGCGATTATCCGCTACTCGACGCGCCCGACCCTCGATCCTCCCAGCCCCGGATCGGAGAATGGTAGTCGAGGGTGCCGCAGGGAAGGAATTCGTTGGCATGCGATTCACGACGGAGCTCAATGAACTTAGCCGTCCGACCCGCTGACAAAGTCGAGGACGTTCGACTTCTCGCGAGGCGGACTCAATATCGCACGGTTCGCCTTCCCGATTGGCGCTCGCTTCGATTGTCAAACTGCTAGAGTAGCGGGCGTTGCCCACCGAATCAGCCGGTAACCGCCGGCGTCTCCTCCGCATTCAGTATTTCTGATTCACCGACTTTGCGATCTTTCATCACACCTGCCGCCGCGGCCGGCTCAACCCGCTCCAATGGCCGCTCGCGTTCGACAACGGCGCGCGCCACAGTGCGTCCCGGCGACCGGGCAAGTTCGCGCCTGCTTGAATCTCTGTTCCGGGGTTTGCTGTCGATCGCATTCCTGGTCTGTGCTGCCGCCGCGGCCCAACCCGCATCTGTCAGTCTGCGTAGCGATGTTGTTGAGCTCGATGGTCACGATGTCTCAGCAGACATCTACGAGCCCAGCGCCGAACGGTCCGACGGGGTGGCCATCGTCGCACACGGCTTCGCGCGTTCGCGCGCGCGGCACCGCGATCTGGGACAGGCGCTCGCTGCGGCAGGTGTCACGGTAGTTATTCCGGATCTGCCGTATATCCTGAATCACTGGGGTAACGGCGACGCCATCGAAGAGCTCGTGCACAAGATCGAAGCTGGTGCGCTCGGATTACCTCCGATCGAGCAATCCCGCATCGTGCTCATTGGGACGTCGGCCGGCGGGCTGGCGACGGTGCTGGCTGCGGCGAGGTTGCCGAAGCTCGCCGGATGGGTCGGTCTGGACCCTGTCGACAGGACGGGCAGCGGGGTTCGCGCTGCTTCGCGGTTGACCGCGCCTGCAGTCGTGCTGCTTGCGGAACCTTCGGTGTGCAATCTCTTTGGCAGCGGCCGTTCCATCGCACGCGCCGTGCCGGATTTGACGCGCTCGGTTTTCCTTAGCGGCGCGTCCCACTGCGATTTCGAAGGACCGACCAACAAATTTTGCCAAAGAGTCTGTGGCGGCTCGACCTCCGAGATGCAGTCGCGCGCGCGTGAGGAAACGGTCGGCGCGGTCGTGGAAATGTTGCTCGGCTCCGCTGCGAGACCGCCGTACGGCGTGCCGGAATTGGCGCACTAACTAATATGTAACTGCTGGCAAAATGGGAACCAAGCCATGATTATACGAACAGGCTGTGACGTGGCGCCATTACAGACGAGGAGTTGTCAATAGGTGTGTAAAGAGATTTAATCGGCGTCCCTGTCGGTTCGGTTTTCGTCTTCACTGCGACACCGTGCGGCCGCTGCGCTGCCTCAGCGGCTGCGCTGGCCTGGGCAGCTCATTGAGCACGTGTCAAGGAGAGTGCTGAGCTGAATTCTGACGTTTGGCCATTCGCATTGGTCGAGGTAGCGGTGAAATAAGCGTTCGTGCTCCCGTCACCCAATGGATCGGCCGGAGCCGAGAAAGTAAACGAGACATTGCCCGTCGGGTCGGTTGTCACCGTCTGGCTGCCAAGATAGAGCTCGCCCTCACCGAAGCCCGCCACGTTGAGACTATGATTTGCAAAAAATTCGATCGTGAAGCTCGCGTTCGGCCGCGACACCAATGTGCCTACCAGATTAACTGTTGAATTCCAGGTTGAGCCGCTCGACAGAACCGGGAAGTTCTGCGGTGGTGTGCAATCAGGGAATCCATCAGCGCAGCTTACCGCCAGATCGTTCGGGCTGACGCCGTTGACGCCGAAGTCGATTCCGAGCAACGCTGGGCTTGTGGGGTTGGTCGTGCCACCCGCCGAGCCAGCCACCGAGAGAAGCGGCTTGCCGTTGTTATAAATCCGGTTCTGCGTGATGGTGATACGGCTCGTGGCGCCCGAAGGGCCGACTCCCATCCGATTAGCGGTGATCAAATTATTTTTTATGGTTACGTTGGCTCCGGCGGTCGTGATCCCGTAAGTCGTCCCGGCGATGGTATTTCCGAGAATCGTCAGATTACTCGCGCTATTCATCTGCAGCCCATCCGAGAACCCTTTGAACTGATTGAATTGGATCACGTTGTTATCGTTGCCATTCCCAGCGCATTCGATTCCCTGCGAATACGGCACGTTTGGGCGATCCCGAAACTCGAACATGGTGTTGAATTGGTACGTCGAGAAGCTCGTTCCGCGCGTGCATTCCATGCCGTCGCCGGTCTCGTAAACGGTGTTGAACTCGATCAAGTTGCGAGTGCTTAAGCCAGTGGTCGATCCGCCCGCCGCGGTCCCATCGTCGCCGGTCACAAGGACTCCCGCTGCACCGGATGTGTTATGAATCGTATTGTGATGGACGTGATTGTCATGGCTGCGCAGCAACATCACTCCGATGCAGAAGTTGGTGATCTCGAGGTTGGAAATTTCGACGTTTCCGCTATCGACGACGGCCAAGCCCGGCTTTTGCAATGACCTGACGTTGGGTCCGAAGCCACCGGTCTCACCCGGGCACGATGACTGATTGTTGCCATCGATGAAGTTGCCGCCATCGATAACGACGACCCTGGTCGCCGCGGTCACAGTTGCCGGACCGACAATCGGCGGCAACAAACTGTTTAGCTTGATCCTGAACGGCGATGCACTCGGAACGATCTGAATAGTGTTGCCTCCGGGCTGCGCGTTGTTCTGCGCTATCGCCCAGCGCAGAGTGTTTGCAGAACCATCGTCTGCGGTGCTATTGACGACGAACGTGGCTGCTTGTGCGATCGTCGCACCGCAGAACAGCAATACGGCGAATGCAAATGACTTCGTTTTCATGCTTACCTCCTGACGTTGCTTGCTTAGCTCTGAAGTTCGATTTTCAAGTCATCTGCGGCGCAGTCCAGCCTGCTGCCGTCGCCCGGCTTCTTACATCACCCCGTAAAGTATGCACCTGTGTGAACCGCCCGTGACACGGAGTTTAGAGAGTCTTAACGAAGTCGAGCACCTCTTGCGCGTGTCCGGGCACTTTCACCCCGCGCCATTCCTTCACCAGCTTGCCCGTGCCGTCGATCACGAAGGTGCTTCGCTCGATGCCGCGCACTTTCTTGCCATACATATTCTTCATCTTCATGACGCCGAACTTGCCGCACAGCGCCTCGTCCGCGTCGGAGAGGAGCTCGAAGGGGAAAGCCATCTTGGACTTGAAGCTCTCGTGCGACTTCAGGCTGTCGCGCGAAACGCCGACCACTACCGCGCCCAGTTTCGCAAACTGCTTGTGCAGATCCCGGAACTGGGCGCCCTCGACCGTGCACCCGGGTGTGTTGTCCTTGGGATAGAAGTACAGAATGACGGGGTGGCCCTTTTGCGTCGAAAGCTTGAACTCGCCGCCCGTACCAGGCGCCGTGAAGTCGACAACTTTTTCGCCGGCCATGTTTTTCTCCGTGGTTGTTGAGTTAAAAAAGCGCTCCTGCCAACGGTAAGCACGACCCGAAGGCGGCAGCAGCCTCGCGACAGCCGAAATCGCAAGGCGGATCATCGCTTAAGCCGCGGCCGCCAGATCGACGTCACCGAGAAACTCGCGACCTTGACGGAACACCATTCCGCTGCGGCCGGGAATGGCCCCCGGTGCGACTTCGCAGCGCGGCAGCGCCAGCGGCTGCAGCGTAACGTACAAGCCGCGCATCGACGTGATGTGGTATCCCTGTGCCTTCCACCCGACAATGAGTTTTTCCAGCACCGGCGCAAGACGCATTCCCTCGAGCTCCGCATGAAGCGTGAAAACATGGGCAGCGGCAACCGGCGATGCAGGTGGAGCCGCCGTCATCGCCAGCAGCGTCTCAGCGACATTATCTTCCGTGACGCCGTCGTTGCCGATCAATTCGTCGAGCGTCGGCAATGTCGTCGGAATCTGCGGGCAGCGGACCAGCTCGGCATTCCAGACTGGAAGATGGGGAAACACGCCGCGGCCGTCGGAACAGAACTCGAATCCCAGTACCTGCGTGAGCCGCAGGGCATGCACATTCATCTGCCAGCCCGCTGCGCCATGCGTTAACGGCGGCTCCTTGAAGATGTCGGTAAACCGCTCGCATGCAAGCTGCATCTGCCTGGCGGTCCATTCCGCGCCGGCGCCATCGAGCCCGTCCTGCCACTTGACGTGGTCCCAGCAATGGACGCCGACATCGAAGCCCTCGTCGCGTACGCTGCGCATGACGTGGCCTGCCCGCATGCCTATGTCAGGCCCCGGCAGCAGCGTCCCGTAAAGCAGCGTTTTGATGCCGTAATGCTTGACCACCGAGGTCCGTTGCACCTTGCTGAAAAAACCCGGTCGAAACACGCGTTTGATTGCGCGCCCGGTGTGATCCGGTCCCACGCTGAATAGAAACGTCGCGCCCGCTTGGTGTCTGCGCAGCATCTCGACCAGGTTCGGCACGCCTTCGCGCGTACCGCGCAAGGTGTCGACATCGATTTTCAAGGCGAGGAGCATGGCGCCCACGTTGCCCGCATGCAGCTAGTCGACCAGCCCGCGCGCTTCCGCCACCTGGCCGCGGTACGCATCGAAGATCCGCTTCAACGCGTCCTGCATGTTCACCGAGGGCTTCCAGTCCAGGTCGGCACAGGTGTTATCGATCTTGGGCACACGATTCTGCACGTCCTGATAGCCCTTGCCGTAATAGGATTCGGCGGTGGTCTCGATCAGCTCGACTCTTGCCGCGCTGTCGCGATATTCGGGATAGGTGAGCGCAAGCTCGAGCATCATCGTCGCGAGCTCTCGAACCGCAAAGTTATTGCGCGGGTTGCCGATGTTGTAGATCTTGCCGCTGGCGATGCCCTTGTCGTTGGCGATGATCTTCAGCAACGCGTCGATGCCATCGTCGATATAGGTGAAGGCGCGCTTCTGCGTTCCCCCGTCGACGAGCTTGATCGGCTCACCGCGCACGATATGACCCAGAAACTGAGTGATGACGCGCGACGAGCCTTCCTTGGCGGTATTGATCGAATCGAGCCCGGCGCCGATCCAGTTGAAGGGACGAAACAGCGTGTAGTCGAGGCCCTCCTGCATTCCGTAGGCGTGAATGACGCGGTCCATCAGTTGCTTTGAACAGGAATAGATCCAGCGCGGCTTGTTGATGGGCCCCAGCACCAGCTCGGAATGTTCTGAATCGAACTCCGCATCGCGGGACATTCCGTAAACCTCAGAGGTCGACGGGAAGACGATGCGCCTCCGATGGCGAACGCAGGCGCGCACGATCGGCAGATTGGCCTCGAAATCCAGCTCGAACACGCGCAACGGCTCGCGCACGTAGGTCGCGGGCGTCGCGATCGCCACCAACGGCAGGACGGTATCGCATTTCTTGATGTGGTACTCGATCCACTCCTTGTTGATGGTGATGTCACCCTCGAAGAAGTGGAAGCGCTTCTCCAGCATGAGATCGCTGATGCGATCGGTCTGCATGTCCATGCCATAGATTTCCCAATCGGTCGAGGCGACGATGCGCTTCGAAAGATGGTGGCCGATGAAGCCGTTGACGCCGAGGATGAGAATTTTTCGCATGGAGGTCGACTACGCCAAGCCGCGCGGGTCGCCGCAAGCAGCCGGGGCAGCCGCGCATTCTAACCGGGCTGCGCCTCCCGGACCAAACTGATCGATCAGCCGCCGAGGGGCACGCCGGCTGCGCCGTACGCAGCGGCGTGCGCGGCCGCGAAGTCCGACGCCGACACTGCCGCGCCGTCGAGCTCCAGCTTAAGGATCGCAAGCGAGCCCCCACCGCCGCAGCGCGCGACGAGGCGACCATTTTGTACCGTCATCGATGGATCGCGCGTGGGTGCCTTGCCCGCGTCAAGCACGCGCGTCCGCAAGACGCGCGCCTGCCTTCCGGCGACGATGGTGAATGCACCCGGATATGGCGGCGCGACCGCGCGCACGAGATTGTGGACGGCGATCGCGCTCTTCGACCAGTCGATCGTCCCGTCCTCCGGCTTGCGCCCGCCGTAGTACGTGCTGGCGCTGGCATCCTGTTTGATCCGCGGCGCGTTGCCCGCGAGCAGCGCGGGCAACGCACGGCTCAACGCCAACTCCGCCGCGACGGTGACCTTGTCGAACACTTCCTTCGCGGTGTCGTCGGGCAGGATCGGAACGGCCTGTTGCGCGACGATGTCTCCACTGTCGGCTCGATCGAGCATGTAGTGCAGGGTCGCGCCGGTTTCGGTTTCCCCGTGAATGATGGCCCAGTTGACCGGTACCCGGCCGCGGTACTTCGGAAGCAGCGAACCGTGCACATTCAGCGCGCCCCGGTGCGGCAAAGCGAGCAAGGGTGCCTTGAGCATCGAGCGGTAGTAAAACGAAAACAGAAAGTCTGGCTTGCACGCGGCAACCCGCTCGACCACGTCGGCTGCATTCGGATCGGCAGGCGAAATCGTCTGAATGTCGTATTCCGCCGCAGTGCGCGCGACGCTGTCGAACCAGATCGACTCGGCCGGGTTGTCTTCGTGTGTCAGCACCAGCGGCACGTCGACGCCCGCGGCAAGGAGCGTCCGCAGGGAACGCACTCCGACATTGTGGTAGCCGAAAACGACGGCTCGGGTCATTGCGGGCGCGCCGTATCGTCGTGCTTCTGTTCCAGCAATGCCTGGATGGTGAAGCGCGGCCGTTCGCGCACCTGCTGATAGATGCGGCCGACATACTCGCCGACCAGGCCCAGCCCGAAAAGCACCATGCCGAGGAGAAAGAAGGCCAGGATATCCCGGTCCCAGAGGGTCGCCATCCCCTCGCGCCAGCCGGAAAGGATGAGGCGGTTGACAATGACGACGAGATACGTCAACAAGGCTCCGATTGAGACCAGCATGCCGAACATCGAAAAAATCTGCAGCGGAACCAGCGAAAATCCGGTGATGAGATCGAAATTCAGGCGGATGAGCTTATAGAGCGAATATTTGGACTCGCCGGCCACGCGCTCGGCGTGCTCGACTTCCACCTCGATTGGATTGCTCGCATAGGTATAGGCAAGGGCGGGAATGTAGGTGCTGACCTCGCGCGACGCGGCGACGGCGCGCACGATGTCACGGCTGTACGCACGCAGCATGCAGCCCTGGTCGGTCATCTCGATGTGGGTGATGCGATGGCGAACCTGGTTCATCGCTTTCGATGCGACGCGACGCCACCATGAATCCTCGCGCGTGCGACGCACGCCGCCGACGTAATCGTGACCGGCATCCATCGCGCTTAGCAGCTTGCCAATTTCCTCCGGCGGATTCTGCAAGTCGGCGTCGAGCGTGACGATGCGTTCGCCCCGGCAGTGCTCGAAACCGGCGACGATGGCCATGTGCTGACCGTAGTTGCCGCTGAACAGGATGACGCGCGTAACGTCCGGGCGCTTGAGAAACTGGTCCTTGAGCATCGCCGGTGAGCGGTCCCGGCTTCCATCGTTGACGAACAGCACTTCGTAGGGCACGCCCAGCTTGTCGAGCGCCGGGTAAAGGCGATCGAACAGCGCCTCCAGGCTGTGCTCCTCGTTGTACACGGGAATGACGACCGACAGCATCGGCGCGGAAACGCTCATTGGCGTGGCCATATCAATTTGCTTTTCCGGCGGCGATGACTTCCGCCGCCGCAGCGCAGACGCGATCCACGTCGGCGTCGGTCATTCCCGCGTGCAAGGGCAGCGACACGGTTTCGCGGGAGATGCGCTCGCAGTTAGGAAACTGCCCTTTGTGGCCACCGTACGTTCGTCCCAGCGTGCACAGATGAAGCGCTTCGTACGACATCCCAGTGCCGATGCCTCGTGCTTCGAGAGCGTCGCGGAACTGCTTGCGGTCGATCGACAGGCGATCGAGCGGCAGGAGTACGCAAAACATGTTCCACGAATAGCCTTCGTCGTCCGGCGTCGCTGGCTTCGGCGGCAGAATACAGGGCGGATCGGTCGCGAATCGCGCAAAGTAGCGGTCGGCGAGCGCGCGCCGCCGGGCCAGAAATTCCGACAAGTGCTGCAGCTGCTCTCTGCCGATGCGAGCGTTGATGTCGGGCATGTTGAACTTGCCGCCGGGAAAGGCGACGTCGCGCGTGCGATCTGCCTGGTACTCGATGCCGTGGAAGCGCAGGACTTCGACGCGCCTGGCCTCCGAGGCATCGTTGACCACCAGCGCTCCACCCTCGATCGAGGTGACATTCTTGTTCGGATGGAAGCTGAAGGTGACCAGATCACCGAACGCGCCGACGTTCCTTTTGTGCCACTGCGACCCGATCACGAGCGCGGCGTCTTCGATTACGCGAAGCTCGTGTCGCTGCGCCAGCGCGAACAATGCGTCCATATCGACCAGCGCGCCGGGATAATGCGTCGGAATGATCGCGCGGGTGGCCGGCGTGATCGCGGCTTCTATCTGCGCGAGATCGATATTGCGGCTGACGAGATCGCAGTCCACGAACACTGGTCTGGCGCCGGCCTTGACGATCATGTTGAGAACGGTGAAAAAGCTCTGCGCCCCGGTAATCACCTCGTCACCCGGCCCGATGTCGCAGAGCTGCAACGCGACTTCGATCGCCGCGGTCGCCGAAGTCAGCACTCGCGTGGGTCTGCCGCCGCAGAATACCGACAGGTCTTGCTCGAACCGCTGCACCCACGGTCCGCTGGTCAGCTGACCGGACCGCAACACGTCCGCGACGCCGGCGATCGTGGACTCGTCGAGAACGGGGCTGGCGAATTTAAGATAGCCCATTTACCGATTCGTTTGACAGCTCATTTTCCAAGCAAGGCATTAGCTGCGCGCGACCAGCCACACGCCAACGATGATGAAACCGATGCCGGTCCAGCGTGCGGCGGTGAGGGCTTCGCCGAGCAGGTAATACGCGGCAATCGCGTTAATGACGTAGCCCACCGACAGCAGCGGGTAGGCGACCGACACGGGCACTCGCGACAGACCCAGGATCCAGACAATCAGGCTCACTCCATAGCAAGCCGCGCCGGCGATGAAATGCGGCTCGACCGCCATCCGGCCGAACTCGCCCATCCAGTTTTCGCGGGTGAGCGTGATCACGCCCAGCGAGTTGGTGCCTGCCTTGAGCAGCAATTGCGCGCCCGCATTCAGGAGCACGCCGACGATCAGGAATGAAAAGCCGGGCCAGGTCATGACGGCGTCAGGCCCGCCGATGTCGATGGTCGAATCTATGGTCCTTCACTATCACGCCCGTGCCGGAGGGTGAGGGGAATCCATCGAGCGCTGCCGCTGCGCGATCTTCATGGCTAATGTCGGCTGACGATGACGCGGCGCGCGTCACGGCCGAGCTCGCGCATGGGGACACCTTGGTCTTGAAGCCGCTTGTATTCGTCTCGCTGCATGATCGCGTAAGCCTGTTCGGCTGCGTTCCAACGGCGAAGCCATTCGGCCTCGGTCGCGATCGCCTTGTCGGGCTCGCTGGCAATGCCCATCGCCAGCTCATCGTAGTGCTCCACCTGCGTCACGGTGCGGCCAAGGTAATACGGCAAGGTCTGATCGTACATCCTGAGGGTGTAGAACGGGACGTCGACACGCAGCGGCCCGTTGGCCGCGACGATGCGCGAGACGATCGGGCCGGTCGACCGCGCCTCGGCCAGCGTGTCGTGTCCGGTCAGCACCAGCATCGCCGCGACAAGCGCGGTCAGCGACACGCTCAGGACGGCGGCGGTCCGCTTGCCGGACCGCAAATAGAACAAGCCCATTGCACCGCCGGCAAATGCGACCACGCAGGCGATCTTCAGCCAGGCTCCATATTCGAGAAGCGGTTCGAGAGGCTGGCGCGCGTCCGCAAAACGGGCTGCGAGCGGAGCATAGGCGACGAGCGCGATCAGCGCGATGACGCCCATGATCGCAACCAGAGGCAGCGTCAGGCGCGCAAGTGTGGATTGCGGCAGGACGGTAAGCTGCCAGCCGAGGGTCAGCGCCAGTGCGGGAAACATCGGCAGGATGTACGAGGGCAGTTTGGAGCCCGACGCGCTGAAAAATACGAAAATGAATGCCGACCAGACCAGCGCGAAGCGCTGCCAGCTGAAGCCGTTGCGATTGACGGGCGCATCGGTCCACATGCGGCGCGCGGTCCACAGGAACACCGTGAGCCAAGGCAGGATGCCGGCAAGAAAGATGGGGATGAAATACCACCACGCACCCTCGCGATGCGCTTCGCTGGTCAGAAAGCGCGCGAAGTGTTCGTGAACAAAAAAGAAATCGAAGAATTCGCCGTTGCGCAGGGACACCGCGACGAACCACGGCGCGGCGATGGCCAGGAAAACAAGCGAGCCGCCGAGCAGATGCAGCCTGCGCCACAGTGACCAGTCACGCCTCAGCAGAGTGTAGATCACCATCGCCCCGCCAGGCAGCACCACGCCGATCAGCCCCTTGGAGAGTACCGCGAGCGCGAGCGCAGCCCACGCCGCGAGCATCCAGCCGCGCTCCTCCGCGGGGGTTGCGTCGTCACGCTGGGCGATGAACAGGCTGCCGAGACCAACGCTCATCCAGAATGTGACGCCGGCGTCGAGCGTGAGAATATGGGCGTTCAGGACATACCACGCGCATCCGCCGAGCACCGCGGCGCTGTACAGCCCCAACAGCTGGCCGCCAAGGCGCACGCCCACATAGCCGATGAACAGAACGCCGAGGTATCCCGACAATGCGGGCCACACGCGCGCCGTCCAATGATGAACGCCAAAGATCGAATAAGCGGCAGCGGTGATCCAATATTGGAGCGCCGGCTTCTCGAAATACTTGATCCCGTTGAGCCGCGGCGTCACCCAGTCGCCGCTGGCCGCCATCTCGCGCGGAATTTCGGCGTATCGGCCTTCGTCCGGATGCACCAGACGACGATACTCGAGATTGGAAAACCAGATCGCGGTGAAAACGAGCAGCACGATCACGCCGCGGCGGGTCAACGCGGGAAGCGGGGCTGAAGCGGGAGGAGAGGCGGCAGGGGACATCGCGAAGGGCGCGATTTTACCGCGTTCCGCAAGGTACAGGCCATTCAGGGCTCGCTTGCCGCTCCACCGGTCATTCGCTACCATGCGAGCATGTCGAAACCGCGTGCCATTGCCGCGTACCGCTCCGGCGCGACCTGTCGCCGCATGGTGCGCGGCATTCGATCATCGGCCTGACGTAATCCGGGTCGCGATGGAGCCGCCAGACCGCACTGGCGGCTCTTTTTTTGGAAGCGATGATGCCAGCGCCATTGATGCTGTACGACAACTACGCACGCGAGCGGCGCCGGTTCGAGCCGCTCGTCGCTGGCGCCGCGGGTCTCTACACTTGCGGGCCGACGGTATACGACTATCAGCACATCGGCAACTTCCGCACCTTTCTTTTCGAGGACCTCCTGAAGCGCGTGCTGGAGTGGAACGGCTACGCGGTGCGGCACGTCATGAATATCACCGATGTCGGACACCTGACATCGGATGCCGACACCGGCGAAGACAAGATGGAAAAGGGCGCGCGCCGGACCGGCAAGACGGCCTGGGAAATCGCGCAGCTCTACACCGATGCGTTCATCGACGACATGGCGCGCCTGAACATGGAAATGCCGTCGGTGCTCTCTCGCGCGACCGATCATATTCAGGACCAGATCGAGTTTATCGTCGACATCGAGAAAAACGGATTTACCTATCGGACTTCGGACGGCATCTACTTCAACACCAGCTTGCAACCGGATTATGGTTTCCTCGCCCGTCTCGACAAGGCGGGACTGGAAGCAGGCAAACGGGTCGAGCTTGGCGAGAAGAAAAGCATTACCGACTTCGCGCTCTGGAAATTCTCCGCGCCTGGTGAACATCGACAGATGGAATGGGAGAGT
>DATMNH010000199.1:0-25564 GCA_035568975.1 Casimicrobiaceae bacterium | reverse complement strand
TCACGCGTGTCGAACAGCTGCAGGTCGGCAGTTATATCAACGCGTCGGCGCCGGTGTTCGCACTGATGTCGACCGGCGATACATGGATCGAAGCGAATTTCAAGGAAGACCAGCTCACGCACATGCGCGTCGGCCAGACGGTACGCGTAGAAGTCGACAGCTATCCCGGCAAGACCTTCGAGGGCAAGGTGGCGAGCGTGAGTCCGGGTACCGGGTCGCAGTTCTCGGTATTGCCACCCGAAAACGCGACTGGAAACTGGGTCAAGGTCGTGCAAAGACTTCCCGTGCGGGTGGAGCTCGAACATCTCGATCCGGCGTTTCCGCTGCATGGCGGCTTAAGCGCCAACGTCAGTGTCGATACTCGCCACCAGCGCCATCTTTTCGGATCGGCCGAAGCGATTCCGGCCAGCGCTTCCGCCGCGGCTAAATGAACGCCGCTGGAGCTGTGGATGGCGGTACCCCGCGGGCGCCGCATCGGGTGCTTATCACGCTGTCGGTGATGCTGGCCTCCATCATGCAGGCGCTCGACAACACCATTGCCAACGTGGCGCTGCCTCGCATTCAGGGCTCGCTGTCGGCGACTCAGGACCAGATGGCGTGGGTGTTGACCTCCTACATTATCGCCGCAGCGATCATGACGCCGTTGAGTGGCTGGTTGGCCGGACAGATCGGTCGCAAGCGCGTGTTCCTGTTTTCGGTGGTGGGATTCACCATCGCCTCTGCCTTGTGCGGCTTGGCCCAGTCGCTGCCGGAAATGGTCCTGGCACGGCTGCTCCAGGGGCTGTGCGGCGCGGCCCTGATCCCGATGTCGCAGGCGGTGCTGCTCGATATCAATCCGCCCGAGCGACATGCAAAGGCGATGGCGCTCTGGGTGATGGGCGTCACCATCGGGCCCATCCTCGGTCCGGCGCTCGGCGGCTGGCTGACCGAGAGTTACAACTGGCGCTGGGTGTTCTACATCAACGTGCCGTTCGGCATCCTTTCCTTCCTCGGCATTCTGACGTTCATGCCGGAAACCGAGCTGCGCAAATCGCGTTTCGACTTCTTCGGATTCACCGCACTCAGTTTCGCCATCGGCTCGTTTCAGCTGATGCTCGATCGCGGACAGCTCAAGGACTGGTTCAGCTCGACCGAAATATGGATCGAGGCCATCGTCGCCGGCCTCGGATTCTATCTGTTCGTCGTCCATATGCTCACGACGTCCAAGCCGGCCTTCGTGAGCCCGGCCTTGTTCAAGGACCGCAACTTCGTGACCGGCAACGTGTTCATTTTCGTTGTCGGCGTCGTGCTGTTCGCGACACTCGCGCTGCTGCCGCCATTGCTGCAGGACCTGCTGAATTATCCCGTCGTGCTGACCGGATTGGTGACCGCGCCGCGCGGTATCGGCACGCTGGCGGCCATGTTCATCGTCGGCCGGCTGATGGGAATCGTCGACACCCGCCTCATCATCGCCGTGGGCTTTGGACTTACCGCATTTTCGTTGTGGCAGATGACGGGCTTTTACCTGCAGATGGACACTCCGTTGGTCGTGTGGTCCGGACTCGCGCAAGGCCTCGGCACGGGCTTCGTCTACGTGCCGCTGGCCGCGATCACCTTTGCCACGTTGTCGCCCGAGTTTCGTAACGAGGGGACTGCATTGTTCAGCCTCGTCCGCAACGTCGGCAGCAGCGTAGGCATTTCGGTGGTGGAGACGCTGTTGACGCGGAATACGCAGATGATGCACTCGCGGCTGGGCGAACAAATCACGCCTTACAACGACGCGCTGCACTCCCAGCCACCGACCGTGCTGTCGACCACACACGGCTTGGCCATGCTCAACCACAGCGTCAACGACCAGGCCGCGATGATCGCCTACAACAATGACTTCAAGCTGATGATGGTGCTTACACTTTGCGCGATTCCGCTGGTACTTCTGCTTCGCCGCGGGGACCGAAAAAAGGCGCCTGAGCCCGTGGTGATCGAATGAGGCAAGCGATAATCGGGACGGTGCCGCGGTTGGCTATTTTCGTGGGCGCGCTCTCCGGTTGCGCGCTGGGTCCTGACTTCGGGCGTCCCGATCCGCCGCACGCTGATCGCTACACTTCGCAGGCACTGCAGGTCGAAGCGACGGAACCAGCAAACGATGCCGCCCAGCACGTGGTGCTCGGCGAACAACTCAGGCACGATTGGTGGGACCTGTTCCAATCCGACGCGCTCGACGATGTCGTCAAGCGTGCATTGGCCGGCAATCGCACGCTCGTCGCCGCCGCGTCGACGCTCGCGCAGGCGCAGGAACTGGCCGCGGCCCAAGCGGGGACGCTCTATCCCCAGGTCGCTCTGACCGCCGGAATCGGCCGGCAGAAGTATGGCGCCGCGTTTCTCGGCTCGGCGCCAAGACCGCCCGCATTCACGTATTTTGCCGTGGGACCGACGATCAGTTACGCACTGGACTACACGGGTGGCGTCGCGCGTTCGGTGGAACAGCAATATGCGTTCGCCGACTATCAGCGCCAGCAGCTCGACGCTGCGTATCTCGCCGTCACCGGCAACGCCGTCATGCAAGTGCTGAAGATTGCTTCGTTGCGTGCGCAGATCGCGACTGTCGATGCCATCCTCGACCAGGACCGGGGAAATCTCAAACTCGTGCAAGTGGCGTTTGCCGCAGGATCCGTGTCGCGTGTCGACATTGTGAGCGCGAACAGCCAGCTCGCCAGCGATGCTACCTTGTTGCCGCCGCTACGCCAGGAACTGAGTCTCGCGCAACACGCATTGGCGGTCGTTCTGGGGCAGCCTCCCGCCAACGCAGCGCTACCCGAGCTCGATCTGGCGCAACTGGTGTTACCGCGAGACCTTCCAGTAAGCCTGCCGTCCGAGCTCGCGCACCGGCGCCCCGACATCCTCGCGGCCGAGGCGCAGTTGCACGCTGCGACAGCCGCCGTCGGCATCGCCAACGCGAATCTCTATCCGCACATCAATCTCACCGCCGCGACCGGACAGCAGGCTACCGATTTCGGTCACCTGTTCGATCGCGCGAGTAACGTGTGGAGTCTGGCTGGAGCGCTCGTCGCGCCGCTGTTCGATGGTGGCACGCTGCGCGCGGAACAAAGAGCAGCGGTCGACGCAATGCATGCGAGCGCGGCGAATTACGAACAGACGGTACTGGTGGCGTTCAGTCAGGTTGCCGATGTACTGCAAGCGCTCGATCACGACGCCGAGCAGCTCGACGCGCAGGCGCGCGCCCAGGATGCAGCTCGCGACAACCTCGATTTGACACGCAGGAGCTATAACGAAGGCAACGTCGGCGTGTTGCAGATTCTCGACGCCGAGCGGCTGTATCAGCAGGCGCGCCTCGGCTATGTGCGGGCGCAGGCGCAGCGTTACATGGACACGGTCCAGCTATTCCTGGCGCTGGGAGGCTCTGGACCAGGCGCCGATACATCCAGCGAAGGCCGTACACATCATTCAGCGGCTCGATAAGGCTCGCTTCAACCTTGCTACATACCCCATGCGTCGTGTCGCCGTCGAGACCATCGCCGACGAACGCGGCTCATTCTTCGATCTTTTTCCAGCTAGTGTCCGGGTTGTAGCGGGTCATCCGCTCCGCAACTGCAACCGTATCCTTGCCAAGATTCTTTTCGTACACCACGCCTTGGTGATTGCAGATAAAGCTCATGACACCCGAGGCTCCCCACCGCGCGGGATAGGCCACCAGCGCGAAGCCGCCGATCATCTTGCCGCGCACGATGTAGCTATAAGCACCGCCCGGGTTATCCGCGCCCTGCGCAGTGAGAATTTTGTAGTAATAGCCGTGGTACGGCTCGGTCCCGATGTTGTAGCCCTGCTCCTGGGCGCGTGCAGATAATGGGCCAAGTGGACTCGCCGCTTCGCCTTCCTGCGTTTCCCAGTACAAACCGTCGTGCTCGCCGGGCGTGCTGATGAATTTGTGCGCATACTCCAGCAAGCCATCCTTGTCACGATCCTTGGTCGCGTATTCGCGTTGCGCGTCCACGTAAGCAAGGCACACCTGGATCGCGGCGCGCTCGTTTTGTCCGATTCGACGGTTGAGGACTTCCTCGGCTCCGGCCTTCGCGTCGAACCTCCAGCCGGTGGCCGTTTTCACCAGCGGGAACGGGAACGGGAACTCTTCCGAGCCGATCAGCAGCGTGACCTTCGCATCCCCCAAGCGTTCGATCTTGAGATTCGTCTCATAGGCTTCGATGAAACGTTTGCGTCCCGCCGCATCCTGGACTGGGTCGCCTGAGTGAATCACCTTGCCGCTCCCGGGGCCGAGCACCGAATGGATCTGCTTCAGATCCTGGGAGCGAATCGCATCAGCGAGTCCGGCCGCTGCCTGTTCCGGGGTCGCGAATATCCGCTGAGGCCCTGGTTTGACCTTTGTCACTGCCGGGGGTCTCGAAGGACTCGTGGTTTGCGCGTAGACCGTCACGGTCCATGTCACCGCGGTCACGACCAACGCCGTGCACCAAAGCAGAGGTCGGTTCATCGAGGGCCTCCTCGCTGCGGCGCCGACGGAGCGGTATTCGTCTGCCGGCTCATCTGACCGCGGTTGCTGTCCATTTGTACTTGCGCGCGCTGCTGCGGGAAGTAGGCCGGTTGCGGCGCGTATTGTTGCGGCATCGGGCGAGTCATTGGCTGAAACTGAGGCGCCGGACGCGCCATCACCTGTTGCGGCGGTGGCATAGCACGCGCGAACGGTTGTGCTTGCTGAGCGGGGTGGAGCATCTCCTGTTGCGGCTGTGGCGCCGGGCGCGCAAACGGCTGTTGTTGCGGAGCCGGTCGGACCATGCCCTGTTGCGGCGGCGGCACCGGGCGCGCAAACGACTGTTGTTGCGGAGCGGGTCGAACCATGCCCTGTTGTGGCGGTGGCACCGGTCGCGAGCCCACCTGTTGCGGCGTTCCCAGGTCACGGCCGCGATACGGTTCGCGCGCCTGAATCGCGGCGGCGTCGGACCGCACAAATCGATCCCGGGAGCCGTTGTCTCGATAGGCGATACCGTGGCGGTGCTCGGGTGAGTGCGCCCACTGTCCATCGCGCCATCGATTAATGTATTGCGGCCGATTCGCAAAGTTATTGTTGCGGATGTCGACATCGATGTCATGACGGCGCCAGTTCGCGTGCGCCCATCCCCAGTGGTTATGCGAAATTCGACACGCCGCGCCAAAGAATAGGCCTACGGCGATTCCTGCCGACAGATCGGGGTAACCGTAAATCGGCGGCGGATACCAATAGTCCGGCTGGTAGACCGGGTCCGGCCACGGACCATAAATCACCCTCGGGTCGTAGACGGGCACGTAAACATATTCCGGCTGCGCTGGTTCGATGTCTATGAAGCCTCCTTGATCCATCACCGTTTGCTGCGGCGTGCTCTGCAGGTTTCCCGCCGCTTGCGCTCTGCTGCGCAAGGCCTGCACGGTGTCCATGACCTGCTGCTCATTGGCGAGGAACGCATCGCCCAGGCGCTGCGTCCAGTCAAGCTTGTCGTTCATCATCACCAGTACCTGAGGGTAGGCGGTCAACGAAATCACGCTCGGGTCCCAATTCTGGTCCCGCAGTGCCTGGTCGAGAGCGTCTCCCGTAAGCGAGGGATTTTGCTGCACGAAGCGAGCCGCCATCACAATTTCGAGGGGATATGTCGAAGCCATGAGTACCTGAGCCAGTAAGTCGTCCGGATAAAGCGCGATCGGCGCGACCAGCGCATCGAGTTCGCGCTGCGGCAGCGGAGTGGCGACCGCGCTCGGCTCGTTGGCGGCAACGACTGGTTGCTGGCCATGCACGACCGTGGAGACAATCACCACCAGTCCGAGCAAAAATAAGAAACCGTGACGCAATCGGTACGACATAAGGTTTCACTCGAAGAGAGTTTGGAAGGTCCGTAGCTTCATTGGACGGACATCGTTGGAACCGAATCGTTCCTATGACGATAAGAGTCGGCACGGACAAAGGACAGCGCCAGCGGGCACGATCATCGCGCTTGAATATGTGCCACCGAGAAGGCAGATCGCTGCCCGCGCATCGACACTTGGTTAGGATCGGAGCCTGCCACCGCGGCGGTGAAGCGCGGCAGCCGTCTCTGGCCCTCTCGTGCTGACCCACGAAAGGCGCCGGGTGTCGTCCCGACGTGTTTTCGAAACAGTCTCGTCAGGTGGCTCTGGCACGAAAAGCCGACCTCGAGCGCGACATCGGCCAGCGTCAGTTCGTCGCGCGCCAGCAGTCTCATCGCTCGCCTCAAGCGGCAGCGGATGACGTACTGGTGCGGCGTCATGCCGGTGGCCTGCTTGAAGCCGCGTCCGAAGGTGAACGGATCCAGGCCGACGGCAGTGGCGATCTCGTCCCATTTGAGCTTGGAGTCCAGGTTATCGTTGACGAAACGCATGGCGCGTCGCAGCGCATCTCGCCGCAGTCTCGGGTCGCGATCAGGCGCTTTCTGTCCGGCTTCATCCGAAGTTTGCCGGATAAAGGCCAAGATCGTTTGTGCCAGCTCTTCGGAGCGAGCGCCGCCCCAATCATTTTGCGTGGCGCACTCGACGAGGTAGATACGCATCATGCCCAACGCGCGCTCGATTCTGCTCAGCGTCATTTTCCGCTCCGTTCCAGCTGCACGAGCCACCTGGTCCGTACGTCCCCAATGTCCGTCACCCGCGTCACGCGCCGGTCTCCAGAAGCGCAAGTTGGATTACATTCGTAGCTTTCACGGAAAGGAGCCACGCGCAAATTCGAAGCGATCGCCGACCCAGCGACGCGCCGCTGTTTACGGCAACCTGCCGAACGACTTCGAGCTGTGCGCTAAAAGCAGTGGACCGGGTGCGTTAGGTCGCCGGGAGGCGTGTGCGCACCGACGCAATTCCGCCCGCCGGAAAAGCGACTCGCCGGGACGCCGGTCCGGGACGGCGGATCAGTAGATTGTTTCGACCGATACGCTGAACACGTAGCCCGCGCCGCGCTCCGTAAGGATGTAGCGCGGGTTCGCCGGATCGGTCTCGAGCTTGTGTCGCAGCCGCATGACCTGAGTGTTGACCGAACGGTTGTAGACGTCATCGTTGTGCAGGCGGGACATGTCGAGGAGCTGGTCGCGTGAAAGGATCCGATGAGGCGAGCCGAGGAGAACGACGAGGAGGCTGAACTCGCCGTTGCTGAGCCGCACCGTGTGCCCATCGCGGGACGTCAGGCGGCGCGTGTTGAGGTTCAGCTCCCAGCCGTCGAAACGGTAGGCGCGAATGCCCTCCGGCCGGCCCTGGTGCACCTCGGCTCGGCGTCGGCGCAGCACGGCGCGGATCCGTGCCAGCAGCTCGCGAGGGCTGAACGGTTTGGTCAGGTAATCGTCGGCGCCCAACTCCAGCCCCATCACCCGGTCCGCCTCTTCGCGGCGACCGGTGAGCATGATGATCGGGATCGCCGACTCCTCGCGCAGCCGGCGCGCGAGTGCCATCCCGTCCTCGGCCTGCAGCTTGAGGTCGAGCACCACGAGGTCGACCACTTCGTCTGCCAGCACCGCCTGCATCGAGCGCCCATCGGCGACGGCGGTGACGCGGAACTCGTGCTGGGCCAGATAGTCGGCGATCGCCTCTCGGATTATCGGATCGTCGTCGATGGCGAGGACGTGCGCCAGTGCGGTGTCGGTCCGAGGCGCGTGAACTTGCGTATTCATGACGGCCTGAGTGCTCATCACGGGTGCGAGTGTAGTCGAGATCATCCATGTTGGTCACAGTTGTGACCGCGTGGACCGCACCCCTATAACATACCCCGAATCAGAGCTCCGCGAAATCGGTGCGTCCGCTCGCTCGGCGAGTTAGAGCTATCCGGCCGCAAAACGCCAGCGGCGCTCACGCGCGCGACCCACTGGACATGACTCCAACCACAGACATCCTCATCATTGAAGATGACGCAATCATGCGCGAAGCCCTGGCCGAGTGGCTGGAGGCGGCGGGCTATGGCGTGCGCAAGGCTGCGGACGGGAGTGCCGGACTTGCCGCATTTAAAGTCGCGGCACCCGCGCTGGTGGTTACCGATATCCACATGCCCGGAGCGAGCGGCGCCATGGTCATCGCCGAGTTGAAGCAGCGGTATCCGGAGATTCCGGTCATTGCGATTTCGTGTCTATTCAACTCCGGGCACGGGATGGAGGCGGATGCAGCGATCGGGCTCGGCGCGGCACGAGCCATGGCCAAGCCGTTCAAGCGCCGCGAGCTGCTGCGGGCGGTGGCCGAGCTTCTCGGGTCCCCCGCAGGGTAGTCGGTGATGTCGCCGATCCCCGCGGCACTCGCCCGCTCTGGAATCGGGTTCCCTGGCCGGTCAGGCGCATGTCCGCGAGCGTCAACCGTGCGTCAGCAGCCTTGAAGCGCAGGCGAGTAGACTGAAGACTTACTCGGGCGAAAATAACCGGCGCGGAGCAAGCGCGCGGTTTCAACGAAAGCATTTCGCGCAGGTGACCCGCCCGCAGAGTGATTGAAATGACAAGTTCCCAGACCTCGAGATTCCGGCGTCTAGCCGCGCAATATTTCTTCGGCGGCGCCGGAAGTGCGCGCGAGCAGACGAAGGCCTTGCGACGCAGTGAAGCCAACCTCGCGGAAGCCCAGCGACTCAGTCGCACGGGGAGCTTCGGCTGGAGCGTTTCGACCGGCGAAATCCTCTGGTCAGAGGAAACCTTTCGGATATTCCAGTACGACCGAACGACAAGACCGACCATGGATCTTATTGTCCAGCGCATCCATCCCGAAGACCGTGCTCTCGTGCAACGGACAATCGAGCGCGCGTCGCAGGATGGAAAGGATTTTGATTTTGAACATCGATTGCTGATGCCGGACGGCTCGATCAAACATGTGCACGTCATCGGTCATGCCGAAGGAGACCAGTGCAGCGAATGTGAGTTTGTTGGAGCAGTGATGGACGTCACGGCAGCGAAGGAGGCGGAAGAAAGGATCCGGCAAAGCGAAAGGGAACTTCGCATCACTCTCGAAACAATTCCGTCTTTCGTCGTCAGCACTCTGCCGGACGGCTCCGTTGATTTCGTAAGCCAGAGTTGGCTGGACTACCTGGGCCGCTCCCGGGAAGAGATACTGGGCTGGAGCTGGGTGCAAATAGTCCATCCCGAAGACCTCGACAGGCTGCTGAACAGTTGGCAGGCGGCCTTGGCGGCCGGGGAACCTCTCGAGATAGAAATGCGCATTCGGCGGGCAGACGGGAAATATCGGTGGTTCCTGGGCCGCACCGTGCCGCTGTGCGACGAAAAGGGAAATATCGTCAAGTGGTATGCGACGACCCACGACATCGACGACCGAAAGCAGGCGGAGCAGAAGCTGCAGCGAAGCGAGGTCTACTTGGCAGAAGCGCAGCGGCTGACCCACGTGGGCAGTTCTGCATTCGACATCGCCACCGGAACGATCGTCTACTTGTCTCAGGAACATTTCCGCATGTTCGGCTTCGATCCGGAAGCGGGTATACCGTCGCTCGAAGCAGCTCGCCAGAGGGTTCATCCGGAAGATCGAGACAGGTACCTCGAAACGTTCGACAGAGCAGTCAATGAACGTACGGACTTCGAGTCAAATCACCGAATCGTTCTTCCGGACGGCACGATCAAGTACGTTCACGTGATATCGCATCCCGGTTTCAACGCATCCGGCGATCTTGTTGAATACGTTGCTACCGTGATGGACGTGACCGAGCGCGAGCAGGCCGCGGAGGCGTTGCAAAGAAGCAAGAACCGATTTCGGGCCATGGTCGAGAAAAGCGCTGAGGGCATTGTGTTAATGCTTCCCGACAAAGGCAATATCTACGCGAGCCCATCGGTCGAGCGGGTGCTCGGTTACACGCCGGAAGAACTCGCCGGCCAATCGGTTCAAGCGCTGACTGAGCGGCTGGTCCATGTGGACTGTAGGCAACAGCAGGCAGACATCTGGACGCAATTGCTGCAGGACCCGGGCCACGAGTCGACCAGCGAGGTGAAGCTACAGCACAAGGACGGATCGTGGCGGTGGATCGAGTCGACGATGAGGAACCTGCTCCATGAACCCAGCGTGCAAGCGGTGGTGGCGAATTTCCGCGATATTACCGAGCGCAAGCGCGCGCAAGCTGAGCGAGAACGGCTTGAGCAGCAGCTGCGCCAGGCCGCGAAGATGGAAGCGGTCGGGCGGCTCGCCGGCGGTATCGCGCACGACTTCAACAATGTCCTGGCCGGCGTGTTCGCTTACGGCGAAATGCTCGTCGAGGAGACACCCGATGGCTCGCCGCTCAAGCGCTATGCCCAGAACGTGCTCACCGCAGCGACCCGTGGTCGCGGTCTCGTCGAGCAGATCCTCGCCTACAGTCATAGCCACCGCGGCAAGCGCGCACCGATCGACATCGCTCGTGTCTTGGCCGAGACGCTGGAGCTGCTCCGGGGCTCGCTGCCCACCGATATCCGTCTCGAGGCGAGCGCTCCGGAATCGCCTCTCGTCGTGATCGGCGATGCCACCCAAATGCACCAGGTCGTGATGAACCTGTGCAGCAACGCGATCCAGGCCATGAGCGGAGGCGGCACCTTGCGCGTGGCGCTAGAGACCACGGACGTCTCCGCCGAGCGAGTGCTCTCGCACGGAACGCTCGCGCCCGGCCGCTACGTGCGCCTGACCGTCGAGGACAGCGGATCCGGCATGGACGAGGCGACACTATCACGCATCTTCGAGCCGTTCTTCACCACCAAGGAGATGGGTCAGGGCACCGGTCTCGGCCTGGCGCTGGTGTACGCGATCGTCACCGACTCGGGTGGCGCGATCGACGTGAAGAGCGCGCCCCAGCAGGGCAGCACGTTTACCATCTACGGGCCGCTGGCGGAGGTCGCGCTTGCCGCTGCCGATGACACGGCGGCCGCACCGCCGCGAGGCAACGGTGAGCGTGTGCTGCTCGTCGACGACGAGGCGCCGTTGCTGGCGGCGACCGCGGAGGTCCTCTCGCGGCTCGGTTACGAACCGGTGTCATTCTCCGATGGCCACGCTGCACTCGCCGCGTTCGACGCGGCGCCCGGGCGTTTCGACGTCGTCATCACCGATGAAGTCATGCCCGGGCTCACCGGGACGGGGCTGGCGAGTGTGTTGCGGCGCCGCCGTGTCGACTTGCCGATCGTGCTGGTGAGCGGCTATAGCGGTCCGATTCTGACGCAGCAGGCGCTCTCCGCCGGCGTCAGCGAGCTGCTCACCAAGCCGCTCCAGTCGCGCGAGATCGCGACTACGCTCGCTCGCGTTCTGCACCGCACGGCCTAAGAGGCGCCCGCCACGGCGAAACCCTGCAGGGCAGGCGCCGTGGCGAGTCGCTGCAGTGGCCTCTCGGACATTCGCGCGGCGATTCTCTGCAGCCGGCCAGCGACGAAGTCGCCGCGCCATCACGTCCACGGCTTAGGATTGGGAACCGGGCACGGTCGACAGGATTGGACGTGACGGCAGCGGCTAACGCCGATCAATAGCCGTCCACGTCGACCACGGCTTGCACAAAGGCCTGCGGAGCTTCCTGAGGCAGGTTGTGCCCGATGCCGCCCGTGATGGTCCGGTGCTCATATCTGCCCGAGAATTTCTTGGCATAGGCGCTCGGCTCGGGATGTGACGCACCATTGGCATCGCCTTCGAGCGTAATCGTGGGCACGGCGATGACGGGACCTGCGGCAAGTCGCTTGTCGAGATCGGCATATTTCGGCTCGCCATCAGCCAGCGCGAGGCGCCACCGATAATTATGGATCACGACGCTGACGTGATCCGGATTGTCGAAGGACGCCGCACTGCGATCGAACGTCGCATCATCGAAGTTCCACTTCGGCGAAGCAAGCTGCCAGATGAGCTTCGTAAAGTCGTGCCGGTATTTGTCGTAGCCTTCCCGGCCGCGTTCGGTGGCAAAATAATATTGGTACCACCATTCGAGCTCGGCCTTTGGCGGCAGCGGCATCTTGCCTGATTCCTGGCTGCCGATGAGATAACCGCTCACGGACACCATGGCCTTGCAGCGCTCCGGCCAAAGCACCGCCATGATGTTGGCCGTCCGCGCTCCCCAATCGAAACCGGCGACGGTCGCCTTCTCGATCTTGAGAGCATCCATGAAAGCGATGATATCGGCAGCGACCGCCGACGGCTGGCCATTGCGGAACGTTCCGCTTGATAGAAAACGCGTGGAGCCGTAGCCGCGCAGATACGGGACGATCACCCTGTATCCCGCCGACGCCAGCAGGGGGGCGACATCGACAAAGCTGTAGATGTCGTACGGCCAGCCGTGCAGAAGAATGACCGGCGGGCCATTGGTGGGGCCGGCTTCGGCGTAGCCGACATTCAGGAGCCCGGCATCGATCTGCTTCAGTGCGCTGAACGACGTGTTCGTGCCCGGCTTGATCGGGTTGATCTTGGGGGATTGCGCGTTCGCAGAACCGAGCATGGCTAGCTCGGCGGCAGCAATGGTCAGGACCGCAGTGCCCAAAAGGCGGCGGCGCTCATGGTTGATTTCTTCGGACATTCTAGTTCTCCTTAGTTGGGTTCAATGAGTTGGGCGCAATCGCCAATTGCCTGTCTCTTGATGAAGCCGAACTCGGCGCCTGCAATCATTAGGCTCCCACCGCGTTTCTGCTGTGTCTCGCATCTTCTGCATCGCGTCGCAGCTGTGATGAATGCCGTGACACTGTTCGGAGGCAACGCCGCAAGGCTGACTTCGGCTTACCGGGACGGGGCTGGCGAGTGTGTTGCGCCGCCATCGGCCCGATTGGCCGATCGTGCTGGTGAGCGGGTATAGCGGCCCGATTCTGACGCAGCAGGCGCTCGCCGCCGGCGTCAGCGGCCTGCTCACCAAGCCGCTCCAGTCGCGCGAGATCGCCACCACGCTCGCTCGCGTCCTGCATCGCGCGGCCTAGAGCCACCGACCACAACGGAATTCCGCAGAGCCGCTCACTCTAATGGGTTACCGGAAAACAGGCGGGAACCGAACGCCAAATCCTGCCCTGCTTGCTTGGTCGGGATCAGTTGGCTGGCGCGGTTTGGTTCCCGGGTGTTACGTGGAAAAATCTCGCGATGCGTGCCCCAAAGGGCTCCCGGGAAGCGCTCGGCATATTGGTAGCATCACTCGTCGATGCAAGCGCGCTGGTTGCCGACTGATTCGGCTGGTGCCACGCTGGCCCCTCGGACGACAACGCCTGCAATTCACGCTCCGATAACCCGTTCGAATGGCTCTGAGCAAATGTCGAAGGTGCAGGGTCGACCACGGGCTTGTTTAAGTGCCATGCCTCGCCCGGTGCCGAATACGACTGGAATACGCGCTCCGACACTCCATTCGGATTGGCCTGGCGCCATGCCGACGGGGCATTGTTCAAGACGGGATTGCCGTCCGGCTCGCCATTGAAGTAGGCATACGAATCGCCGGTCAAACGACTCATGCTGCTGTCGTCAGCGCGTGCGATACCTGAAACACCGGCCACGAGCGCGGCGGTCACTGTGATGCTTTTGAACATTGAGAATCTGCTCTTCATGACAGTTCCTATATGAAATGTAAAATGGCTACTTAACAAGGCGCGGACCATCGACAGATGAACTTGGCGCCTGTAACCATTGGGCTCCCGCCGCGTTTCAACCGCGCTTCGGATCCGTCGCGTCGCGTCGCAACTGTGGTGATTGCCGTTACCGTGTTACCGACTCGGTTGCAATCAGCGGCCCGCGTTGTCACCGGGGCCGATTTGCGCTGTGAGTCCAACCGGTGTATTGCCGCGTCGCAAGTTGCGCCGCGACACCATTGGATTTCAGAAGAGCGCCGAATCAGCAGGCGTTGCCGAGGAAGATGTCTGCGACGGTGCCGAAGCATCGTCAACGATTACGCAGTAGCCCGCGTCAGCGCGAATTCGCCCGCAACGTGCGTCCGAGGTCACCTGTTCCGAAGAGACTCCAAGGTGACGGGCTCGGCGACGCGATCGAACCGACATCTTCGGCGGGACGCGGCGCATCACCGGTGTGTTCGATCCAGCCGCCGCCGAGGGAGCGGTACAGATCGACCAGGTTGGTAAGGCGCGCGAGGCGCGCCGACACCAGCGTTTGCTGGGCGTTGTACAGATCGGTTTGCGCCGTAAGCACGGTGAGGTAAGGGTCCACGCCGTTTCGGAACCGCATGTCCGAAAGATCGAGTCGGCGCTGCTGAGCCTCGGTCAAGCGTTCGAGCGACGCGACCTGGTCGTCGTAGGTACCGCGCGCCGCGAGGCCGTCGGACACTTCGCGAAATGCCGTCTGAATCGTCTTCTCGTACTGGGCGACATTGATATCTTTTTGCACGGTCGCCACATCGAGGCTGGCCTGCAGCTTGCCCGCCTCGAAAATCGGCAGGGAGAGGGAGGGCAGAAAGCTCCACGCCAATGAACCGGCCTTGAACAGTCCTCCGAGCGCGGAGCTGGCCGTCCCAAGACTGCCGGTCAGGCTGATGGTCGGAAAGAACGCTGCGCGCGCGGCGCCGATGTTCGCGTTCGCGCCGCGCAGCGTCGCTTCGGCCTCCATGATATCGGGCCGCCGAACCAGGAGGTCCGAGGGTAGATCCGCCGGGATGTCGGCGAGAATCGTCTGGGCATTCAGCGGAGCCGGCGGCGGAAGATCTGCGGGAAGCGGCTGACCGATGAGGAGCACCAGCGCGTTCTCGGCTTGCGCACGCCCGCGGAGCTGTGCCGAATAGTTCGCGCGCGCCTGCTCAACGACGGTTTCTGCCTGACGCACCGAAAGCTCGCTTCCGGTGCCGGCATTGAATTGGACGACGGTAAGCTTGTAAGACGCCTGTGCGGTCTCGAGCGTCCCTTGCGTCACCGCGAGAAGCTCGTCGTCGGCGAGCAGCGTCAGGTACTGGTCTGTGATTTCAGAAACGAGCAGGATATCGGCAGCCTTGCGCGCCTGAGCTGTGGAGAAGTATTGCTGCAACGCCTGGTCGTTCAGGCTTTGCAGCCTGCCGAAGAAGTCGATCTCCCAGGAGGCCGACACGCCGACGGAGTAGTCGTGCGTCACGGTCGCATTGCCGGTAGCCGAAAGACTTGCCGGCGTGCGCGAAGACGACGAATCGGCGAATCCGCTTATTTGCGGAAACAGCGCAGCGCGCTGGATCCGGTATTGCGCCTGCGTCTGCGCCACGTTCAGCGCCGCGACCCGCAAGTCCCGATTGTTCGCCAGGCCGATCTCGACTAATCGCTGCAATCGCAGATCGGTCAGGAACTCGCGCCAGCCGATATCGACGGCTGGCAACCTCGTGGTGCTCGATCCGGCGGTCGACGATTTGTAGGCATCGCCGGTTGGGTACGTCCCGGACACGGGTGCAGATGGCCGCTCGTACACCGGTTGGAGGGAGCAACCAGCGATCAGCGCCGCGATGGCGACAAGCGCAACACCGCTGCGGCGCATGGCCTGGTCGCCTCTGAATCGAATCGCCGAAGTGTCGCGTTTCATTTCGTCGCCGCCTCGCCATCCGACGCAAGTGCGGGCGGCAGCGACAGCGCCGGGGACGGTGCAGACTTCTGCTTGAACAGCTTCTCCGTGATCACGACAAAGAACATTGGAATCAGAAATGGGGCCAGGAACGTGGCGGTCAACATGCCACCGATAACGCCGCGGCCGACCGCGTTCTCGCTACCCGACCCGGCGCCGTTGGCGATGGCCAGCGGCAACACGCCAAGGACGAAGGCGAGTGAGGTCATCAGGATCGGCCGCAGCCGCAAGTGCGCGGCTTCAACCGCGGCTTCGATCGCCGACTTGCCCTGAGCTTCGAGGTCGCGCGCGAACTCGACGATCAGGATGGCGTTCTTCGAGGACAACCCCATCGTGGTCAGCAGACCGACTTGGAAGTAGACGTCGTTTTCCAGATGCAGTGCCGTTGCCGCAGCAAGCGCACCGAGAATTCCGAGTGGCACCACCATGATCACCGAAATCGGCACCGTCCAGCTCTCGTACAGCGCGGCGAGGCTTAAAAACACGACCAGGATCGAAAGCGCATACAGCATAGGGGCCTGCGATCCCGACTGTTGTTCCTGCAACGAGGTGCCAGTCCATTCATAGCCGATTCCCACCGGCAGCTGCTGCGCCAGCCTCTGCAAAGCCGCGATTGCCTGTCCGGTGCTCTTGCCTGGCGCCGCCTGTCCCTGGATCTCCACCGATGAGACGCCGTTGTAGCGCTCGAGCTTCGGCGAGCCGTAGCTCCACGAGCCCCTCGCGAACGACGTGAAGGGCACCATGCTTCCCTTGGTGTTGCGGACATAGAGCGATCTCAGATCTTCCGGGTTCATCCGGAACGGGACGTCGGCCTGGACATAGACCCTCTTGATCCGCCCATCGGTATCGAGAAAGTTGTTGACGTACTGCGAGCCCCATGCAATCGAGAAGGTCTGATCGACGTCGCTTAAGTTGATGCCGAACGCGCTCGCCTTCTCGCGGTCGATGTCGATTTTGTAGGTCGCGTTGTCACCGACTCCGTTCGCCCACACGAGCGCGATGTTCGGGTCCTGCCTCGCCAAGCCGAGCAGCTGATCGCGCGCCTGCATGAGCTTTTCGTGACCGAGACCGCCGCGATCCTGGAGCTCGAAATCGAAACCCGAGGCCGTTCCCAGGCCGGGGATCGCCGGTGGGTTAAACGCAATGATGGTCGCTTGCTGGTACGACGCAAAATGCTTGGTCGTGCGGGCTAGGACCGCCTGCGCTTTGAGGTCGGCGCGCTTTCGCACCGACCAGTCCTTGAACCGCACGAAGACGAGGCCCTGGCTTTGTCCGCGCCCCGCGAAATTGAAACCGGCGATCTCGAACGTTGACTCGACGGCGCTCGCTTCCTCGTGCAGCAGGTAGTTCGCCACGTCGTCGAGCGCGATTTGCGTTTGACCCTGCGTCGCACCCGACGGGGTCTGCACCTGCACGAACGCGGTGCCCTGATCCTCGTCGGGGAGAAATCCGGTCGGCAAGCGCACAAAGAGCCAGCCGACGGCAACGATCAGCGCGCCATAGATAAGCAGCCAACGAGCGAAGCGACTGAGGACATGGCGCACCCCGCCCACGTACTTGTCGCGCCCGCGCTCGAACACACGATTGAACGCGCCGAAAAAGCCGCTTTTCGGCGCCTCGCGTCCGTGGCTCGTCGGCTTCAGCATAATGGCGCACAGCGCGGGCGTGAGCGACAAGGCGACGAACACCGAGAGCAGCATCGCCGAGACGATAGTGAGCGAGAACTGCCGGTAGATGGCTCCCACCGACCCGCCCGAGAAGGCCACCGGGACGAACACCGCGCTAAGCACCACGGCGACGCCGACCAGCGCGCCGGTAATCTGCCCCATGGCCTTGCGGGTCGCCTCGATCGGCGACAGCCCTTCCTCGGACATCACGCGCTCGACATTCTCGACGACGACGATCGCGTCGTCGACCAAGAGCCCGATCGCGAGCACCAATCCGAACATCGACAGCGTGTTGATGGTGAACCCGAAGGCCGACATGAGCCCAAAGGTTCCGAGGAGCACGACCGGCACCGCGATGGTCGGGATCAACGTGGCACGCAGGTTCTGCAGGAAGAGGTACATCACCAGAAAAACGAGCGCGATGCCCTCGAACAGCGTCTTCACGACTTCCGTGATCGAAATCCTCACGAACGGGGTCGTGTCGTACGGATACACGACTTTCAGTCCCTGCGGGAAATACGGCGTGAGTTCTTCGATTTTTGCCCGCACGGCGTTCGCCGTAGCGAGCGCATTCGCGCCGGGCGCTAGCTGGACCGCGAACGCGCACGCCGGCTGCCCGTTGTATCTCGTGTCGAGGAAGTAGTTTTCGGCGCCAAGGTCGATGTGCGCGACGTCGCGCAGCCGCACCTGCGACCCATCGGTGTTGACCTTCAGCAGTATGTTGCCGAACTCCGCCGGCGTGTGCAGCAGCGTCGCCTCGGTGATAGTCGCAGTGAGGCGCTGTGTTGCCGGCGCCGGGGTCCCACCGAGTTGGCCACCGGCGACCTGGACGTTCTGGTTCTGGATCGCGTTCGTGACATCGACCGGCGTCAACGCGAAGCTGTTGAGCTTGTCCGCGTCGAGCCAGATGCGCATCGCGTACTGCGTGCCGCCGAACACGGTGTAGTTGCCGACGCCGTCGATCCGGCTCAGCGGATCCTGCAAGTGCGAAACAATGTAATCGGCGATGTCGAACCTCGACATGCTGTTATCGCTCGACACGAAGCCCGCGGCCAGCAGATATCCGTTGCTCGATTTGGTGACCCGGATGCCGGTTTGCTGTACCTGTGCGGGCAGCAATGGGGTTGCGAGCTGCAGCTTGTTCTGCACCTGCACCTGGGCGATGTCGGGATTGGTTCCGGCCGCGAAGGTCAGCGTGGTGGTCGCCTGGCCGGAGTCGTCGGCATTGGACGAGAGATACAGCAGATGATCGAGCCCGCTCATCTGCTGCTCGATCACCTGCACGACGGTATTTTCGACCGTCTGCGCGGAGGCGCCCGGGTAGGTCGCGGTGATCTGGATCGACGGCGGCGCGATGGTCGGATACTGCTCGACCGGCATCGAGAGAATCGACAATCCTCCCGCGAGCATGACCATGATCGCGATGACGATCGCGAAGATCGGGCGGTCGATGAAGAATTTGGCCATCGAAGGTGTCCTTATCTATTTCGCCCTGGAGACGACCGCGCCCGGGGAAGTCTTCGGGGCTTCTGCGGCCGCGATGGGAGATGCTGTGGACGGTGTGGACGATGCTGCAGCGGCGGTTGCCGTCTGCGTCTCGACCGCCTTCACCGCCGTTCCAGGTTTCGCCTTCTGCATGCCGGCGACGATGACGCGATCGCCATCATCGAGCCCGCCTTCGACGATCCACTGGTCGCCGCTCGTGCCTCTGAGCTGCAACGTATGCGCCGTGACCTTGTCGTCGGCACCGACCACCAGCGCGGTCGCCTTTCCGTTCGGGTCGTGAGTCACCCCGACTTGCGGCACCAGGAAGGCGTCTTCCTTCACGCCCTCTTCAATGCGTGCGCGCACGAACATGCCGGGAAGCAGCACAAAGCGCGGATTGGGAAAGATCGCCCGCAAGGTCACCGACCCCGTCCCCTGGTCGACAGTGATGTCGGTGAACTGCAAAGAGCCCGGCAGCGGGTATTGCGTCCCGTCTTCCAGGAGCAAGGTGACTTTGGCTTGATTGGGACCACTGAGCTTCAATTGACCGGACGCAATGTCGCGTCGCAATTGCAAACCTTCGACGCTCGACTGTGTGAGGTCCACATAGACTGGGTCGATCTGCTGGACGGTCGTCATGAGCGTCGCGGCGCTCGCCTGCACATAGGCGCCCTCGGTCACCATCGACAGACCGCTGCGACCGGTGATCGGCGATCCGACGTTGGTGTAGCCGAGGTTGATCTGCGCCGTCGCCACCGCCGCGTTGCCGGTCGCAACGTCGGCCGCCGCCTGCCCTTGGGTGGAGACAGCGTTGTCGTAATCCTGCTTGCTGACCGCGTTCGCGGCGACCAGCACCTTGAAGCGTTCGGCCTGTGCCGTGGTCGACGCGAGATTGGCTTCCGCCTTTTGCAGCGAGGCCTGCGCGCTGTTCAACGCCGCAACATAGGGAGCGGGGTCGATCTGGTAGAGCCGTTGCCCTGTCTTGACCTCGCCGCCTTCCTTGAACTCGCGCTTTAGCACGATGCCGTCGACACGGGCGCGTACCTGCGCCACGAGGAATGCGGAAGTTCGCCCCGGCAGCTCGGTCGTGATCGGCACGCTGCCCCGATGAACTGTGGTGACCGAGACTTCCGGCAGTTGCGGCGCAGGCGCCGGCGTCTGCGCATTGCTGCAGGCGCCAAGCGCCACGGCGAGCAACATTGCCGTCGGAAGGCAATAGCCTGGATATGCACGTCGCGAATCCATCTTTTGAGTCCCCTGCTGCAGGTCGTCGTCCTCGTCGATCGGCACTCGTCAGCGGAATCTTGAGTGGCAATCGGCACACGGCGGGTATTAGCCCGGCGTGTGGATGCATGGTCTCGAACGCTGGCTGCGCGTCGGTCACACAATCGCACGCTACGCGTCGCATTTGTGACTGGTCACCGGTGCTCGTCACCCACTCCGCGCGCGGCGGTCTGTCGCATTGCGCGCCGCCGTGGGGTGCTGCCCATGGTTACAAACGTGACGCGAACGAAGCGAATCGAAACCATTTGGACATCGAGCAGAGCCACGCTGGATTCACGCGGTCGAGCGGCCGACGTCGAGGAAGGGTTTTTATGGCATTCGCAATGTCCCCGAACCGAAATAACGCGAGCATCACGATCGCCGATGCCCACCGCTTTCCCGAGGTCGGCGTCCCGTGGTTCTGGCCACTCGCTTTTGCGCAAGCCGGCCTCGAACTGACCGATCGATCGCTCAAGTTTCTCGCCGAGGTCGCCAGGACCCAGGTCGAGCGGCCGGCACCGCGCTGGGCCACGGCGAATCGTGTCGTGCTCGAGCTGCACACGCTGAGACTGCGTGACTTTTCGATCCGCGCCGCCGGGCATCCGGTGCTCGTGCTGCCGCCTTACGCCGGCCACGCGTCGACCATCGCGGATTTCCACGCCGGTCAGAGCCTCGTTGCGACGCTGCGCGAAAATGGTTGCGAGAAGGTGCTCGTCACCGACTGGCGCAGCGCAACTCCGGAGATGCGCGACTACGATATCGACGACTATCTCGCGGAGCTGGCAGTCGTGGTGGAGGACCTGGGCGGAAAGGTCGCGCTCGTCGGTCTATGCCAGGGCGGTTGGTTGGCGACGATGTATGCGGCGCGGTTTCCGGACCATGTGAGCAGGCTCGTGCTGGCCGGTGCCCCGATCGATACCGATGCGGGCGACGGCCCGATTCTCGAAGCGGCCCATCGGCTGCCGATGGCCTCTTTCAGGCAGCTCGTGGCGCTGGGCGGCGGCCGTCTCAAAGGCGAGTTCATGCTGCAGGGCTTCAAGAACATGCACCCGGACAAGCAGTACGTGGACAAGTTCGTCGAGCTCTACGAGCACATCGATCATCCGTCCTACGTCTCGCGCTTCGAGCAGTTCGAGCGCTGGTACGAGCACACGATCGACCTTCCGGGTCGCTTCTACCTGCAGGCGGTACAGGAGCTGTTCAAGGAAAACCGGCTTGCCAAGAACGAGTTCGTCGCGCTTGGCAAGCGGCTCGATCTGACGGCGATCCGCTGCCCGCTTTATCTGCTCGGCGGAGCGCGCGACGACATCACTCCACCCGATCAGGTGTTCCACGCCGCACGCCTCGTCGGTACGCCCAAGCACGCGATCGCAAAAGCCACCGCCGACGGCGGCCACATCGGACTGTTCATGCGACGTGAAGTGCTGGAGAAACACTGGACGGAAATCGCGCGCTGGCTGGCACGCGCAGGAACGTAGCCTTAGCCGAGCGAATCTCGCCCGGGACGATGGGGTCGAGGCGCTAGCTCACCCTCGTTGCAGCGCAACCACTCGATTGCTCGCGGTCATTGACCGCAATTCGCCAACCGCTCGCAATGATCGTCGTTTCGATATCGTGAAGACGGGGCCAATACGGAAATTCTATTTCGCGATCGGTAAAAGCCCTCTCGGGCTAGGGATTTGCAAGCGGAATTACACTCTGTAGACTACGCGTTTTGCGCTAGGCTCTCTGGCGGACACCGCGTAGGGGCACGGCGCGCTCAATGCGTAGTGCTTGCCAAAGGGTACCGCAGCTTGTGTTGTTTTGCGGTTCCGCGATATGACAACCTCTGCAGTTGGTAAAGTCGTCGACGAACACGATGTCGGGCTGCCGGGGCTCGGTGTCGTGCTCGAGGACATCTCGCAACAATTCGACGTTCAACTTGCGACCGATACGACCGAGACCCAGGGCGCGTTCTCGCTCACCTACGCCGACTACTTGCATGTGCCGGACGAACCCGGAAAACAGCTCCGCCGGCTTCGCCTTCGCATCCGGTTGGGTCAGCACGTGCTCCATGAAATCCTGCAGGATGACCTTCCGTCCCAGGACCAATTGACCTTCGCCTCGATCAAGCTCACCCAAGACGAGGCCAATGCCTGGTGGGCGACGCTGCGTTCCGGCGCGCCTTCGCGTAAGACCGACGGTAACGCCATTCGCTGGCTCGCGGACGACGAAGACGCGTGGGATCGCGTGGCGAAGGTGATCGACACCGCTTCGAGACCCGACGCGAAGCTGGATATCATGCAGTTGACGATCGACACCGGGAAATTCCAGGCGGACCAACCGAACGACCCGGGCTTTCTAAGGGAAGACCCGTTCGTGGTGCTGCAATTCGACGCGAACGATAAGCTCAGCCCGAGCAATAATTTCGTGCTCGATCACCTTGACCCCCGCATCGAGCGATCAATATTCGAGGCATATCAAAAAGGTGCCGAAGTACGCATTCAACTGCCAAAGCCGACGCTGGATAGGCATGGGCTCGCGGTCGTCGGAACAGCGATTCTCGGTATCGCCTCGCTGATTTTTCTGGGAGGGGTCATCGCGATCATCGCCGGCATCCTGGCGATCATCCTGGGGGCGGCGGCGATTGCGGGTGTCCTGGCGATCTTTTTCGGAAGGGATCCGGAGATCATGCAATGGTTTCGCGACGCGGGACAACTGCCGAACCGTCCTCCTGTGAACGTGAAACAGCTGAAGATGCGCTCGAACCAGTATACGCACGCCAAACTGGTCATCGACCGGGACCGCGAAGCGCTGTTGCTCGGCTCGCCCTTCGAACAGCAATACTTCGATTCGCGCCAGCATGCGATCTTCAATCCTCGGCGCGGGCGAGATGCGTCAAAGGGGCCGATCCACGATGTGAGCGTAGGCGTTCGCGGCCCCGCGGTCGGACACCTTCAGGAGGTCTTCAACATCCACTGGAACCTGGCAGACCCCGACGACAAGCTGCCCGACACGCCCGCGCTGCCGCAGCCTCTGCAGAGCGCCGATCCCGACGAATTCATCACGACAGTGCAGGTGGTTCGCACGCTGGACGTGATGTTCACGCAGACAGGCGATCACCCGAACGACGATGGCGAACAGGGTGTTCTGGAATCCTACCTCCGGGCGATTCATTTGGCCGAGCGATTCATCTATATCGAGAACCAGTATTTCAACAACGACACCATAACCGAGGCCTTGATCGACGCATTTAACGCAAACGAAAAGCTCCAGGTCATTCTTTTCCTCAACGCCACGCCAGACATGCCGCTGTACCTCGGTTGGCAACAAAAGGCCATCGCCCGGATCATCGGAGCTCTGAAAAAAGCGCAGGACAAAGACCCGCAGAACAAGGACAAGGACCCCAAAAGACGGTTCGGTGCATTTACGGCCTGGACCCACGCCGCTTCTGACAATACCCACACCAAGCCACGGCTGGTCGACAACTATCTCCACACCAAATCGGCCATCGTCGACAATCGCTGGGCGGCGGTCGGCTCCGCAAACCTCGACGGCGCTTCACTGGATTCGATCCAGTACGCCCGGTCGCTGTTCGGCGGAGACGTTCGCAACAGCGAAGCCAACATCGTGGTCTTCGAGGAAGTGCCCGCACAGCCGTCGGCTGTTGACGCGTTGCGGCGTCGCTTGTGGTCCGAGCACCTGGGCATCGCCGACCCGCATTCGCAAGCGCTCGATGACCCGCCAGCGACCGATTGGCTCGACGTGTGGAGCAAGGCGGCGGAGAGAAAACGCGTTGGGCTGCAGAACAATCTCGACCAGGTGCTTGGATTTGACGGCCCCGACGCAGACAACCAGATCCACGCGCTTGCCTGGCCGACGGCGGAGTTCGGCGAAGACCTCCACTTCTGGAACATATATCACTCCCACCGCGCGGCATACAGCTATCTGGCGCACTTGTTGAGTCCGGACGAGAAACCAAGCGACGTGAGCGTGTCTCAATTCGAGATTCTCGGCGAAAAGGGACCGTTGAGCGCCCCCTTCACCTATAAGTAGCGAAGCGCTTCTGCCATAGCATGTCCAGCACGCTCGATCGCCTGGCATACGAGGCCGGACGTCTGCTCAAGTTCGTGGCGTCGCTCGTCTCGGCGGAGAGCGGTCCGCGCAACATGCTTGCGGCGCTCGGGTGGGACCTGCCGCCGGGCGCCACCGACATCGGCCTCGTCGCGCTGGACATGTCGGCGCTGGTGAGCAAGGTCGATGAGCTCGAGGAGGCACTGAGCTCGGGTGCCGACGAACTCGCGGTCGCCGAGAAATTCATCGAGCTCTTCATCGAGCTACAACATGCGCTGGGCGCGCTGCGGACGGCAGTCGATGGAATCAGCGCGACGGGAGACTACCTCGACAAGACTCGAATCAGGTCCGAGTTCCTGCCTCGCCTGCAGGGCTTTTTGACGGCTTCGCGGGTGGGGACCGCATCGCCGACGACATTTCTGCTGCTGCAGTTTTTCGGGGTGGTGACTGTCCGCCACTTTGCCGCCGATCCCAGCATCTTTCAGGTAGATCATCTGCGTGTCAGCTTCGATTGGAATGCGTTCGGCAAGTTGTTCAGCGACCCCGTGGGTTTGCTCGAAACGCGTTACGGCTGGGGTACCGCCGCCTTCGACGGCGAAGGCTTTGTCGCCAACTTGAGCTCGCTGGTCGAGGCATTTGGCGAGCCGCTCCGCCTGCGGCTGTTGCCACGGCGGGTCGAGGAGCAGCTCGCCGGCCGGCTCGTGCCGGAAGCCGATACGAGTCCGGCGACGCAGTTGATCGCGAGCATCGTGCGCGGCGACGCGGCAAGCGGCATCGACGCCGGGATTTCACTCTTTCCATTGCGGGCGTCCACGCCCGGCGCGACCGACGGCGGTATTGCGATCTCTCCGTTCGTGCATGGCGCTGCAGACGTGAGTTTTCCGCTGACGGCCCGATTGAAGCTCGAATTCGACGCCACCGTTGCACTCGACTCCGGCATCGCACTTCAATTCCGTCCGAACCAGCCCGTGTCGCTCAAAGCGGGACTGCTTGGCTCGGGCGGTGTGATCGATAGCGTCGATGGCAAGGCTCTCGTCCGGCTCACCGTCGCGCCGCCGTCTGGAACCCTCAACTTGGCCTCGCTTCCCGGGGGTGGCGTGGTCGAAGCCAATTCGATCGCGTTCGCCGGCGGTGTCGAGGTATCGGGCGGGAGCCTGTCGCCAAGTTTCGGTCTTCGCATCAATGGCGCTCACGTATCGATCGCTCCGAGTGGCTCGGACTCCTTTATCGGGTCGCTGATGCCTGCCGATGGCGTCGACTTCAAATTCGACTTGGGGCTCCGCTGGTCCGGCGCGCACGGTTTGAGCTTCGAGGGCTCGGCATCGGCCGAAGTCGATCTGCCGGCGCATCTGTCGGTTGGAGGTCTGCACATCGATGGGCTTCATGTTGGCGTCACGCCGTCCGACGCCGGCATCACCGTCGAGGTGAGCTTCGCGGCGGGCGCGTCGATCGGGCCCGTAAGCGTCGCGCTGGATCGCGTCGGTGCACAGGCCATCGTCGCATTCCACGACGGCAATCTCGGACCGATCGATGTTGGTTTGGGGTTCAAGCCGCCGTCGGGGATTGGTTTGGCGGTGGAGGCGGGCGGGGTGGTCAGTGGTGGTGGTTTCCTGTTTCACGATCCGGTGCAGCCGGTGTATGGCGGGGTGTTG
>DATMNH010000198.1:0-40730 GCA_035568975.1 Casimicrobiaceae bacterium | reverse complement strand
CAGCTCTACTCCGAGTTTCGCGAGTTCTTTCCCAAGAATTCGATCGAATATTTCGTTTCCTATTACGACTACTACCAGCCCGAGGCGTATGTGCCGTCGCGCGATCTGTACATCGAGAAGGATTCGTCGATCAACGAGCACATCGAGCAGATGCGCCTTTCGGCGACCAAGTCGATTCTGGAGCGGCAGGATTGCATCGTCGTGGCAACGGTCTCGGCGATCTACGGCATCGGCGACCCGTCTGAATACCACAGCATGATCCTTCACCTTCATCAGGGTGATCGGCTGACGCAGCGCGACGCGATCAAGCGGCTGACGGAAATGCAGTATCAGAGAAACGAGCTGGAGTTTCGGCGCGGCACCTTCCGTGTCCACGGCGACGTGCTCGACATCTTCCCGGCCGAGCATGCAGACAACGCCATCCGCTTATCGCTGTTCGACGACGAAGTCGAGTCGCTGCAGCTGTTCGATCCGCTGACGGGACATATCCGCCAGAAGCTCGCGCGCTTTACCGTATTTCCGTCGAGCCACTACGTGACGGGACGGCACAAGGTCCTCGATGCGGTCGAAAAGGTCAAGATCGAGCTGGTGCAGCAGAAGGATCATTTTGTTGCACAGATGAAACTGATCGAGGCGCAGCGGATCGAGCAACGCACACGGTTCGACATCGAGATGATGATCGAGATCGGCTTTTGCAAAGGTATCGAGAACTACTCGCGCCACTTGTCCGGACGGGCACCCGGCGAGCCGCCGCCGACGCTGATCGATTATCTTCCGCGAAACGCGTTGGCTTTCATCGACGAATCGCACGTCACCATCCCCCAGGTCGGCGGCATGTTTCGCGGCGATCGGGCGCGCAAGGAAAACCTGGTCAACTACGGCTTCCGGCTTCCGTCGGCGCTGGACAACCGGCCGTTGCGCTTCGATGAATTCGAGAAGCTGTTGCCGCAGGCGATTTTCGTGTCCGCGACGCCCGCCGAGTACGAGAAAACCCATGCCGGGCAGGTGGTCGAGCAGGTGGTGCGGCCGACGGGCCTGGTCGATCCGGTGCTGGAAGTCCGGCCCGCACAGACCCAGGTCGACGACCTGCTCTCCGAGATCAGCCTGCGTGTCGCCAAAAACGAGCGCGTGCTCGTGACCACGCTGACCAAACGGATGGCCGAGGACCTGACCGACTATCTGAACGAACACGGGGTCAAGGTTCGATACCTGCATTCGGACATCGATACGGTGGAGCGGGTCGAAATCATTCGTGACCTGCGGCTCGGCGAATTCGATGTGCTGGTCGGCATCAACTTGCTGCGCGAAGGACTGGACTTGCCGGAAGTGTCGCTGGTCGCTGTGCTCGACGCCGACAAGGAGGGGTTTCTGCGCGCCGAGCGTTCGCTGATTCAGACCATCGGGCGCGCTTCGCGGCACATCAACGGCATGGCGATCCTATATGCCGACAAGATGACCGATTCGATGAAGGCGGCGATCGGTGAGACGACGCGGCGCAGAAACAAGCAGCTGGCCTGGAACGCAAAGATGGGCATCACTCCCGTTGGCGTGACCAAGCGCATCAAGGACATCATCGACGGTGTCTACGATATCGATGAAGAGCGCAAGCAACTCAAGGCCGCCCAGGCGTACGCCAAGTACGAAGCCATGCCGGAGAAGGATCTCGAGAAGGAGCTCAAGCGCATCGAAAAGGAGATGCTCGATGCGGCAAGGAATCTGGAGTTCGAAAGAGCGGCCGAGCTGCGCGACCGACTCTACCAGCTCAAGGAGAAACTTTTCGGCGTATCCCTTGCACACTGAGTTGCGCACTGAGCCCGCTTCAGGGCCATGGCATGAACGATAGCGAATACGCCGCCCGGTGGCGAACCTTCGCTCTCCAATTGCAAGAGCTCGAACGGGCTGCGGGCATCGGCGACGCCTTGAGCAGCTTGCGAGACGCGAATCGGTTGTCGCCGGATCCGGCGCACGAGCTTAAGGGCGACGGAACCGGCGGCGAGCATCCGGTAAATCCTTATTCGCTTCCACTTGACGAGGCGCAGCGGCGCGAGCTTCGCGCGTGGTACTTCGGCGTTTCCCATCTGCCGTTGCGCAAGAGCCTCATCGCCAAACAACGCGAGCTGGAGCTTTTCGAGCGCATCGTGATGCGCACCCGACTCGAAGATGTCCGGCTGCAGGTCGAATCGCTGAAGCGTCGGCCGTCAGAAGGGTGGTGGATCGCAGCTATCGTGGGCGCAGGGTTGGTGATCGTCGGCTATGTCTTGTTTGCCATGTTGGGTGCCATCGCCGGCGGCGTCGCGGCGCTGTTCGTCGGCAACGGTATCGAACAAAGTGCCCGCCGCCGGTTCGAACAGGCGGTTGCATCCGCGGAAGAGGAGTTGAGCGCTGCAGTCGCCGCCGCGGCCACCGCGGAACAATCCCGAGATTTGTTCAGTGAGCGCGAGAGCGCGACCGGCCATGCAGATCGTGCCTTGGAAGGCGCTGAACAAATCGGCGCCAGGACCCACTGAAGCGGACCCGGCGTGCTGGGTGGCGCGACAGTTGGCCACTCGCGCTGCGCAGCGCATCGATCCCCACTTATCTACAAGGAGTTTTCCACCAAAGCTTGAGACTTACGTGGTGGCACGGTTAAGCACCTGCCGCGGTGCGGACCACCTCTCGAGCGTGCGTTTGCGGCGCGCGCTCGATGATCTCGCCGACAATGTCCCGCGACTCGATGGCGTCGCGCCAGAGGGCATGGGATTCAGGCGACGTCCACACGTCAAGGTGCAGCTGAGACAGCGCGAGCGGATCGCTCAACAGACGGATCTTCTGTGGCGCAGACAATTGCGCCGGTCCGTTCTGTAGCGCGAAACGAACCAGCTGCTGGCGCCCGTTGCGTACCGTGCCCGCCTGGCTGAAGCGCGCAATGCCTGACGCGCACGTCAGCGCATTGATCACTGGATCGACGACGGCTTCGATGAAGCCTGGCGGCTTGGGAGCAGTGCGCACGTTTTGCATCATGGCGCGGATTTCCTCCGGGGGACTCAACTCTTCCGGGATGACAAACAGGCGCGCCTTGCGCAGGCGACGGCCGAGCGACACGCGACTGGTATAGACCGACAGTGGGATCGAAAACATCAGCGCCCCAACGACCGGCAGCAGCCACCACAGGAACGACGGATTGAGCCAATAGACACCGCCGGCCCAGAGCACACCCAGCAAGGTGTGCCAGCCGTGCCGCTTTGATGCCTCGCGCCATGTCGTTTCCGAGTCTTCGCGCGGCGGCGACTTCCATTGAATCTTCCAGTGGGAGAACGCGGCGAGCACGAACTGGGTGTGGAAAAGCATCCTGATCGGCGCGAGCATCGCCGAAAGTCCGAATTCGCAGAGCATGCTCGCGGCCAGACGCAAGCCCCCGCCATAGCGTTTCGCGCCTCTCGCCCAGAGCAGCATCACGCCGAGGATCTTGGGCAGGAACAGCAGGAGGGCGGTGGCGCTGAACAAGGCGACGGCCCATTCGGGGTGCCATTCGGGCCAGAGCGGAAAAAGCTGGAAGGGCTGCACGAAGTATTTCGGTTCGCTCAAGGTGTGAACCGCCAACAGCGTCGTGGACAGGATCAGGAACATGAACCAGAAAAGCGCCGAAAGGTACGCCATGACGCCGCTCATGAAAACGGCGCGGTGCGCGATGTGCAGTCCTTTCATCATGAACAGGCGGAAGTTCATTAAATTGCCCAGGCACCAGCGCCGGTCGCGCATTAGCTCATCGATGAGGTTGGGCGGCATTTCCTCGTAGCTGCCGCCGAGGTCGTAGGCGATCCATACGGCCCACCCGGCGCGGCGCATCAACGCGGCTTCGACAAAGTCATGCGACAGAATCTCTCCCGACAACACGCCACGGCCCGGCAAACGACGCAGCGCGCAATGGCGCATGAAGGGCGCGACACGGATGATCGCGTTATGCCCCCAGTAATGTGATTCACCGAGCTGCCAGAAGTGCAAGCCCGCGGTGAACAACGGCCCGTAGACGCGGGTCGCGAACTGCTGCACGCGAGCATAGAAAGTGTCGCGTCCCGCGGCACGTGGCGCGGTCTGGATGATGCCTGCGTTGGGATTCGCTTCGATCAGCCGAACCAGCGTGGTCAGGCATTCACCGCTCATCACGCTGTCCGCGTCGAGCACGACCATGTAGCGATAATTCTTACCCCAGCGCCTGCAGAAGTCGGCGACGTTGCCGCTCTTGCGCTTGATCCGATGCTGGCGCCATCGGTAAAAAACGCGGCCGAAGCCGCTGACGGCGCGGCACATATCGACCCAGGCGGCGATTTCGGCAACGCGGATATCGGGATTGCTGGTATCGGAAAGCACGAAAAAATCGAAGTGCTCGAGCATACCCGTGCGTTGCAGCGAATCGTAGCTTGCGCGAAGTCCGGCGTAGACCCGTGCGACGTTCTCATTGCAGATCGGCATGACGATCGCGACTCGCACCTCTTGATCGATGGGTGCGTCGCGGGGAGCGCTCCGGGAAATGGCGAAGCGGTCGCCGCCGGGCAGCAGCAGCAGGAAACCCGCCATCGCGGTCCAGAAGCCGGCGGAGATCCAGGCGAAGAGAACGGTGAAAAAGACCAGAATCGCAACCTCGAGGATTTGCCGGCCATGGTAGGGCAGCACCGCGCTCATGAAGTTGGCGGCGATGTAGGTCTGAGAGACGACCAGCCCTACGATGATGACGCGGCGAAACGCCGCGGCCCGGTGCCAGCTGCCGCGCGGATCGGGTGAATCCGGCAAGAACTCACTGCCTGGCGCGGACGAGGCGCGCTGCGCCGCATTCGCGGTTCGTCTGGAGGCCGCGGACGATCGTAACCAACGCCAAAGGAAGCCACGCGGCCAAAGCCGGGCCACCATGGAGCTCCGCGCGACAGGCGGGCTCGTCACCAGGCGCTCGCGCCCTACGGCGTCTCTGACCAGCTTGGGAGCTGGGGCGTCTTGTCGTGGATACGCCAATTCCAGGCGACGCTGGATCGACGCGTAAGCCGCGTTATCGGAGTCCGCGCGCGCGCCGGAGAGAGTCTCATGCAACGCCGTCATCGCAGCGCGCGGCCCATCGACATGCCTCGCGCCGGGCTGCGCGAGGCGCTGAAGCAGCTCGCATCGCTCGTCAGGCGGAAGCGGAAGCCGGCCAACGTACCGGGCGCAGCCCGCCAACTCGTCTAGCCGGGCGGTAGGATGTAGCTCCACGTCTCGGACAATACGTTGTTTCCGGCCCTCAGGTAGGCGCGCAGCTCTACCGGCTTGTTCTCGTCCTGTCGGCGAAAACGAAGCGCGAGGCGCCAGCCGCCTGTCACGTCGTTCCGATGCACAACAAGCTCGCGCACCTCGCCGTTGGTGTCCGCCGATACAATGCCTTCGACCTTCGCATCGGCCGGCAGTTTTCGCAACGCAGGGCCGTCGAAATCGATGACGAAACCGATGCTGCCGTCATCTTCGCGAGCGTAGCCGCGGCCACGCCGGGTCTGCGTTACCCAGGACGAAGGAGGTCGGGTACCCGGCTCCTTCTGCCACAGGACACGGTACTCCAAATCGTAAGCCCGCTTGAGCGCTATAGGAGAGTCCGGTACCCAGTAGGCGACGACGTTGTCGTTGGTCTCATCGGCACTGGGAATCTGTATGAGCTCGACGCGTCCGGACCCCCACGAACCCTTGGGCTCGACCCAGCCGCTCGGACGCAGGTCGTAGCGCGCCTCGAGATCTTCATAGTGGGCGAAGTCGCGATCGCGCTGCATCAGGCCGAAACCTGCAGGGTTGGTCATGCCGAACGATGTCACCAGAAGCCGCTTGGGATTTACCAGCGGTCGCCAGATCCATTCCCCTGTCCCCGACTGCATCGACAGGCCGTCCGAATCGTGCACCTCGGGGCGATAATCATCGCGGCCGGAGCGCTGATTCTCGCCGAAAAAGTACATCGTGGTCAGCGGCGCCAAGCCGAGCTTGGTCACGTTCTCGCGCAGGAAGAGGCGCGCCTTGACCTCCGTCACCGTGTCCGTCCCCGGCTTGAGGAGGAAGCGATACGCGCCGCTGACGCGCCTCGAATCGAGCAGGGCATAGATCGTAAGTTCGGTGGCGGACGGCACCGGCCGCTGGATCCAGAATTCCACGAAGCGCGGAAATTCCTCGCCTGAGGCAAGTCCGGTGTCGATCGCCAGGCCGCGCGTTGACAATCCATACACCTGGCTCTTGCCCAACGCACGAAAATAGCTGGCTCCGAGAAACACCAGCACCTCGTCCTTGTACTTCGGCGAGTTGATCGCGTAGTGAACGCGAAAACCTGCAAACCCGAGATCGCGCATCGCGCCGGGGTCGATCTTGTTCGCACCATAGTCGAACAAGTCGGGGCTGAACTTGATCTCATACACGCCTTCCACGGATACTTCGTTGATCTTGACGGGTTGCTTGAAAAACAGGCCCTCGTGAAAAAACGCGATCTCGAAGGGAAGCCGGGCCGAGCGCCAGAGCGAACGCGCAGGCTTGAAGCGTATGTCGCGGAACTCGTCGTAGCTGAGCTTTTCGATCTCCGAGGGCAGCTTGCTCTCCTGCGGCTTGAACGACGTCGCGGCGAGTTGCCGGGCGCGCTGTGCGACGTCCTCGAAGTTGAACGCCAGCGCGGGGTTCCACGCAAGCAAGCCACACAACGCGACGAGGATCGCGGCCGAGCGAGCGCCGAACCTGACTTTGCCACTCATGGCGTTGCGTGCGCCGGTTCGTTTAGCACAAGACCGTTCGTGGCGATAACTTTGGAATAGAAGCGTGCACTGTCCTTCGGCGTGCGCTTCAGACTTGCGAAGTCAACGTGCACGATTCCAAAGCGCTTGGAATAGCCGTGCGACCACTCGAGATTGTCGAGGAGCGACCACACGAAGTAGCCGCGCAAGTCCACGCCACTTTGCATCGCGGCGTGAATCGCCTTGATATGCTTGCGCAAATAGTCGACGCGCAGGGGATCCTCGACGCGGTCGCCTTCCACGGTCGGAGGATCGAAAAATGCCGCTCCATTCTCGGTGACATAAAGCGGCGGATTTCCATAACGCTCCATGACCCAGACGAGCGTGTCGGTCAGCCCCTGCGGGTAGACCTCCCATCCCGTTTCGGTATAGGTGGCGCCTTTTTGCCGGACCGGCGCCGCACGTAGGAGCCAAGCGTCGGCATCGCATCGCGTCACGTTGCGCGTGTAATAGTTGACGCCAAGAAAATCGATCGGCTGGCGGATAAGCGCAAAATCCTCGGCCGGCCAAGGGGGCCACGCATCACTGAAGATTCCCCGTAGCTCCTCGGGATAACGGCCCAGGAATACCGGATCGAGGTATTGCCGGTTCATGTAGGCGTCGGCGCGTGCGGTTGCCTGGCGATCCGCCGGGTCATTCGACGCGGGATACTTAGGCTCCAGGTTAACCACCAGACCGATGCGGTGCTTGCCCTCGCTGCGATATGCCTGCACCGCGGCGCCATGGGCGCGCAACTGCTGGTGGGCCGCGATCGGCGTTTCGAATCGGTTGCGATGTCCGGGCGCGATCGTGCCGTGCAGATAGCCGCAGTCGGTCACGACCCAGGGCTCGTTGAGGGTTACCCACATCTTCACCCGGTCGTCGAGCTTGCGAAACATGATCGATGCGTAGTCGGCGAACCAATTTGCAATATCGGGATTGAGCCAGCCTCCCAGATCATCGAGCGCGGCGGGAAGATCCCAATGAAAGAGGGTCACCGCGGGTTCGATGCCATTTTTCAGCAGCGCGTCGACCAGCCGGTCGTAGAAATCCAGGCCCGCGGGGTTGACTTGGCCTCGCCCTCGCGGCAGGACCCGACTCCACGAGATGCTGAAGCGGTACGCATTCATTCCGAGGCGGCGCATCAGCGCGACATCATCGATGTAACGCCGGTAGTGATCGCAGGCGACATCCCCGGTTTCTCCGTCGTGAACCATGCCTGGGGTGTGGGCGAAGCGCTGCCAGATGCTGGGTCCCGCTCCATCGGCGAGAGGAGAGCCTTCGATCTGATACGCCGATGTCGCGCTGCCCCAGAGGAAGTTCGAAGGAAACTCGATTTTTTTGGTCATCACAGATCTGTTGCTTTTTTCTGCGTTGGCCGACCCGGCAAGCATATGCCTAGTTGGGCTGATGTGGAGCATCGGCCGAATGGAGTCGCGATCCCGCCTCACTCAATCCACGCGTAATTTGGCGATCGAAGGCTTCCATGACCACTCTTGCCGGTAGTTCGCCGATGTGAAGTTCGCTACCTTGCCAGCTTGCGGTCTTGCCGTTGACGACGGTCGAGCGCGGCAACTCTTTCCCCGGCCAGATAAATAGAAAATGGCCAGGCGGCAGCGACCCCGCCGTCACGTTCAACTCCACGCGCTCCCGTTCCTTCTTGAGCGAATAACTCAGCAGGCCGTAAGGGGTGCGCAGATTTCTGACGCTGATACCGGCACCGTCCAGCCACGCAGACGGCACGCCGGCAGCAAGTACGAGCGCATGATCGGCATTGCGCTCGTAGGCGAACAGATCGAGAACCGATCGAATGAAGTCCGAGGCGACCCACGCGTGTGGCATGTCGCCCACGAAGCGCGTTTTTCTCGGATCCCGCCCGACGACTTCGGGCCACTGATTCCACGCGGGCGGCCGCCGGCCAGCAAGAAAGAAAGCGAGCAATTTCTGCGCGCGGTCGCGCCATCCAAGGCGTACAAACGTGCCGATGGTACGAAGTTCGTATGGTGTGTACTCGTCCCATGCCTTGTTGCCGTCTCGGCGGTCGATGAACTCGTGCCAATAGCGCTCGTACGTCGATTGCACCGAAGCGGAAGGAAGATCGCGCGTGTCGCCATGTGGTGCGAATGCGATGGTCGTCGACGTAGGATCGAAATCGCCGAGCTCGGCGGAACCGGGGAGATAGGCGACGCCGTGCATTGCAGCGGAGGCTTGCAACGACTCCAGCAGCTCGCGGCGAAACTCGTCGCGCTGGGTCGACAGCCTGGCCGCTGCCCCGGCGTGGCCCAGCGCCGCCGCTATCGACACCGCATCGTCATAGCCTTTCAGCGCCCAGAAATCATCCCAGTACGAATGCATGGGCTTTTCGGAGTAACCCTCGTGACTGATCGACGCCGGCAGGAGACCGTAGAAAGCGCGCCTTGACGGGGCGAGATTTGCGTCGGTACGCTCGGATTGACGCAGCGTGTCGACGTATTGAATAGCGGCCTCGACGTGCGGCCACATACCTTCGAGCAACGCCCGATCGTGCGTGTAGCGGTAGATTTCCGCCGCCAGAAAAATGAACTCGCCGGGGCTGTCGTTTTCCGGCACGGGGTCGGCGCCGCGCTCGTCGATGCAGCAGGGCACTTTCCCGTTCCGGAACTGGTGCGGCGCATACCAACGCAGGTAGTCCGCAGCGATGTCCGAATGGCCGAGCCGCAAGAGGGATTCCGAGATCATCGCCCCATCGCGGATCCACGAACGCGCGTACGAGCGCGTCCCGGGGCGGAGCATGGGGCCGTCGCGTGTGACGAGCAGATGCGCAAGCGCCGTCCGCATGGTGTCAACAAGCGGCTTGGCTTGAGCCGGGACGCGCAGCGAGACCCGATTGAGCTTTTCGCGCCATGCGGCGGCGACGGCATCCTGTTGCCGCGCGATCCATTTTGGTGCCGAGTGCCCGCCGAGGTCAGGCCGCGTTGCCGGTCCGGAGAGAGGGACGACGATTCCGACGGTCCTAGTCGCACGCGGCGGCAGCGTGAGATCGTAGCCGAGCGCAGCCGATGCGTAACCGGAGGCATCGTGCAGCGCGTGTGCGCCCGCCCAATTTGGCTCGGCAAGGATTTGGGGAATCGGGCCATCGTTGAACGAAAAGGCTGCTACGTGATCGGGTGGCTGCAGCGGGAAGATCTTGCGCTCACCGTTGATCGACAGCACCGAGCCATCCCAATTGATGGCGCGTATGGCGCTGACACCGCCCACGGTATTCAAAAACTGGGCGGGTGGATTGACTTGAAAGGGCCGTGCCGCAAGGACGAGCGTGAGCGTCAGCGCGCGCTGGGTGTGGTTCGTCAGGTCATACCGGGCTATGAGTCGGGATTCCGCCCGCGAGCCGGACGCGAAAGACGACACCCGCAAATCCCATTGCGGGTGATGCCAGGTTACGCCGGGAATCGGCAAGTAATCGCCGACCAGGAATGGGTGCGCATCGACGTCGGCCCAGGTCACCACGTGCGAATCCGCGACGACGAATGGCTCGATCGAGAAACTTCCTTTGGCGACTTCGAGGGCGCCATCTTCGGAGAGCAGACCGCTCTCGCTGCCGCCATCGATGCCGACGAGCGTCCAGTTCGATTGCTCGGCGGAAAAGCCGCGCGGGTATGTTCCGCGAGGCGCCTCTCGCGCCAGGCTTTCGAAGAGAGCGTTGGGAGAGGCGCCGAATGCGAGGTCCTTGATCTCCATCTCCGCCAGACCGTATGCATCGGCTGGACCTTCGTGAAGCGCCAAGCGGACGAACCGCGCTTCCGCTTCCGGCAGCAACAGTACATCGGGACCGCCTTTTCCGTCGATGACGCTGCGCACCGTTCGCCATAGCCAGCCATCGTCCGAAAACTCGACGTCGTAGTGCGAAGCGAACGCACGCTTTTGCCAATGCAGGATGAGACCGCCGAATTCGCGCGTGCGGCCGAAGTCGACCGTAAGGGTCTGTGCTTTGCCCGTGGCGCGGTCGCTTTTCCATCCGGTGGCGAGGGCTCCATCGACCGCGAATGACGGGTCCGCCCCAGGCAAATAGGATGATGCCTGCGCGGAAGGCGCAGGATAACTGGCCGGTTCCGGCGGAAGCTCGCGCAAGCCGAGCTCGCTCACATAGACCGAGCCGTGACCACCGCCGCGGCCGGCGCTTATGACGAATTCGAGCGTGGCAGCATGGGTGAGCGTTCGATCCCTGGTCGGCCCCCATGCGAATTCGATTTGCCTCTTTTTGATCTTCATGAGTTGCCACTGGCGCGGGAATTCGAAGTTGGAACGATTGAACCACCACACGTTATCGCCGCTGACGTCGATCAGCTTGAGTTGAAGATTGTTCAGCGGCGCATCGGCACGCATATAGAAGGAGATTTCGTAGTTTGGTGGCAAGTCGAGTGGCAGAGCTCGGGTGGCGATCGCATAACCGGCGGTACCGGCAAAGTCGAAGTCCAACCGGATGGCGCGGCCGTGGGGCCCGTCGGCGGAATCGATCGATGCGCGAACGTCATCGGAAGCGAGCGCCTGCCACGCGCCTATTTGGTCGAAGCTATCGAGCATGCGTGGCGATGGCGTTTCGGCGCACCGCGCCCAGATCGGGAAGCAGCACGTAGCGATGGCGAGACCGAGTGCAGCCGTCGCAGACCTCGCGTTGCGGCAGCGCGGGCGATGTTTGATGAGGCTCGTCATCCCTTGACGCTGCCTGCCATCAGACCCTGAATGTAATAGCGCTGCAGCGACAGGAAAACCAGCAGCACGGGAAGAATCGTCACCACCGATCCAGCCATCATCATCTCGTCGTCCTGAACGTGCTCGCGCGACAAGTTGGCGAGCGCCACGGGCAAGGTATAGAGATCCTTGTCGGTGAGCACGATGAGCGGCCACATGAAATCGTTCCAGGTGCCGAGCAGCGTAAAAACCGCGAGGGTCACGATGATGGGCTTCAGCAGCGGCACCACGATCAAACGGAAGATTCGAAACTCGCTGGCGCCGTCGATGCGCGCCGCCTCGAGGAGCTCGTTCGGGATCGACAACGCGTACTGGCGGACGAGGAAGATGCCAAAGATGCTGGCCATCGCCGGAACGATCACGCCGCCATAGCTGTTGACCAGTCCGAGATGCTTGAGGAGCAGGAACAGCGGCACCATCGCGACTTGCCCGGGGATCACCAGCGCACCGAGCAGCAACTTGAAAATACGCTCACGGCCGGCGAATCGCAGCTTGGCAAATGCGTAGCCTGCCGAGACATTGAATACCAATGAGACGATGGTCGCCACGGTTGCGAGGAGCACGCTGTTCGCCAAGTATCGGCCGAGCCCCGCATGGGCGAAGAGCTCGCGGTAGTTTGCGAACGTCGCGCGACTCGGAAAAAGCGGCGGCGGAAACGTGCTGGACTCACCCGGCGCCATCAAGGATGTCGACGTCATCCAGAACAGGGGAAAGAGCGCAAACGCGGCGGCGGCAAGCAGCAGCCCGTTCACAAGCGGCGCGGCGAGCTTGCGCTTCACGCCCAGGCTCCCTGCCGCGTGTAGCGTAGTTGCAGTGCAGTGATGCCAAAGATGACAAGGAACAGGACAAAGGCCACGGCGGAGGCCGACCCCAGGTTCCACCACTTGAAGCCTTCTTCGTACATGAGATAGAGGATGCTGACGGTGCTTTGCAGCGGACCGCCTTGCGTCATTACGTAGGGCTCGGCAAAGAGCTGGAAGTAGCCGGCAATGGTGAGAATGCTCACCATGAGCAGGATCGGTGCGAGCATCGGCAGGGTGACGTAGTGGAACTGGCGCCAGATCGATGCGCCGTCAATCCGCGCTGCTTCGTAGAGCTCCTCCGGAATGCTTTGCAGCCCCGCAAGCAGGATGATCATGTTGTAGCCGAAATTCTTCCACACGGCGAATACGATGATCGCGGGCATGGCCCAGTGCGGATCGCCGAGCCAATCGATGGGCTGAATTCCGATGCCGCCCAAAGCGTAGTTGAGAAGCCCATAGCGCGTATTGAAGAGATAACGCCAGATGACAGCGACCGCGACCAGCGTTGTCACGACAGGAGCAAACAGTGCAGTGCGAAAAACAGCCTTGAATCGCGCAAGTCTCGAGTGCAACAGCAGCGCCGCGCCGAGCGAGACGCCAATCGAGAGAGGCACACCAAGGACGACGAAGTAGAGCGTATTGCCGAATGCCTGCCAGAAAAGCGGCGTTTGCAGGAGCTGAATGTAGTTGCTCAAGCCGACAAAGCGCAGATTCCGAAGATCGGCGAGCGCGTAGATGTCGAAATCGGTGAGGCTCATCACCAACGCCGCGAAAACCGGCACGAAAAAGAACACGCTGATGACGAGCAGAGCCGGAGCGACAAACCACCATGCGGCGCGCTCGAATCTCAACCACCGGCTCCACGCCCGAGCATCCAGCGGCGCTTTTCGAGAATCCTGTCTGCGCGCGCGTCGAGCTCCTTCACCGCTTGATCCAGCGAAAGCTCACCGTGCACCGCGCGCTCGGCGACGAGCCGCATCTCGTTGGCGATGCGCTCCCACTCCGGCACTTTCGGCGCCGGCTTGACGCGTTCCAACTGGTCACGGAAGGCGCGCGCATAAATATCGTCCGCGATGGGCCCGTTGATCCAGGAAGTCCGTCGAGGCGGGAGATCTCCGGTGAGCTCGTGAAAACGGCGTTGGACCGCAGGTTGCGAAAGGTACTCGATCAATTGCCACGCGACGCGCTTGTTACGCGAAGCGCTGAATACCGCCAGACTCGACCCCCCAGCGATCGAGGCGCCCGGGCCATTCGGCCCGGGCAGCGGGGCGGTCATCCAGGTATCCTGCTTTTCCGCGGGCAAGCGGCGTTTGAATTCACCGATGTTCCAGGGACCGGATATGTAGAACGAAAAATATCCACGACCGAATTCGTTCCACACGTTGGAGACCTCGGCATTGGTCAATGGCGGCGCCCAGCCCCGCTGGAACATCCCGAGGTAGAACTCGAGCGCGTGCCGGAAGCCACCGCTCTCGAAGTTACCCCAGCGCCCATCCTCGCGCAGGAGCGGCTCGTCCTGTTGCAGCGCGAACATGAGCAGCGGCTCGAATTCATTGAGCGGCAGCAGGATCGAGTAGCGGTCGGGTCCCACGCGCTCCTTAATGGCTGCGAGCATCTGATACAGCTCCCGCCACGATTTGGGCGGCGTGGAGAATCCGGCCTGTGCCAGCAGGTCGCGACGGTAAAACAGCAGACGGGTGTCGACGTACCACGGTACCCCGTAAAGCTTGGCTGCCACGACGTTCGTATCCCAGATGCCGGCGAAGTAGTCGCTTTGATCGACCGTCGGCGATTCGGCAACGTAGGAATCCACCGGTTGGAGCGCATTCAGCGCCACAAATTCCGGAATCCAGGTGTTTCCCAACTGACAGAGGTCAGGTGTCGCGTCTCCGGCGATCGCGGTGAGGAGCTTTTCGTGCGCCGCGCTCCACGGTAGCTGCTGGACCTGGACGTGGATTCCGGGATGGGTACGCTCGAACTCGGGCAGGAGCTCGGCGACGACCTCGCCTTCGCGGCCCATGGCCCAGAAGCGGAGAACGGTCTGGTCAGCGGAAGGCCTGCTGCAGCCTGCTGCGAGCGACAGGACAGCGATCGCGACGAGCCGCGCGGCCCATCGCCACGGCAGGCGGGCGCCGCCGGGCGACCTCACTTCGATGCGGTGAGCCAGCCCCCTGAGAACCCGGCGCGCTCGAGGCCCCGACGCAGGTGCGGATTCTTCTCCATCACGCGCCAGATCAGTGCGCTGCGCTGGTTTTCGATCATCGCGCAAATGGGCCCCTGATCGATGCCCAGGTAGTCGATATCGACCCATCCGAAGCCGGGGACGCCGCGACCATGGCTGAGCGGGACGTCGAAATGGAAGCTGGGATTGAATGCATCGATAAAGCCATATTTCGAATAGATGTGTTCGCCAAAGCGACGATTCATTTCCAGCACCGCAGGGATCGCCAATTCGGGAGCGAACGGAATCGATGCCACCGTCGCCGTGAGCGCAAGGGTGCAATCGTCGTGATCATCCGTGCCGCGCGCCGCATAACCACGATATACCCGTTGCTTGCCGTTGTCTTCGAGCTCGACATCGGCCGGCCCGTCGCTTGCCGTCATGCCCCAAACCGTCGCGCCATAGCCCTTGCAGTGGCGTGGATTGGCAATCGCATAAGCTTGCTGCGCATAGATCGCCCTGCGGCTGTTCTCGAAGTAGTCGAGCCCGCGCTTGCGCATGTAGTCATCCTGGATCTTGCGAAAATCCATCCATACGTGCGTGTATTGGTGCCCAAAAAGGGGCGCAAAGCTCAAGTACTCCTGTCCAAATTCGGTGCGCCAGTTCTTATCGTAGGTGCTGGTCCATTCGGTCCACGCTTTTGCCTCGACGGGAAAGGTCGGCGAACCCAACGCCAGAAGATACAGCAGCATCGCCTCGTTATAGCCTCGCCAGTCGTATTCGAGAAATCCATCTTCCGGCGTCCAGCCGTGGCTGATGGCGGCTCCGTGCACCTGAGCCCAACGCCAGTCGACGCGGCGATAGATTTCCTCGGCCAGAGCGCGAATTTCGACTTCTTCGAGATCCGCGCCGGTGAAGTAGGACTGGCAGAACAGGGCGCCTGCCATGAGGAGGGCGGTATCGACGGTCGAAAGCTCGGTGTTCTCGAATCGCTCCCCTGTTTTCATGTCGAGGAAGTGATAGAAGAATCCCTTGTAGCCCGCAACGCCACGCGCGTTTTCGTTCTGCGGTGCGTTGCGAAAGAAGCGTAGCGTCGCGAGGACGCGCTGGCGGGCCGCTTGACGCGTAACATACCCGCGCTCGACGCCGATGGGGTAGGCGGTTAGGGCGAATCCAACCGCCGCGATGCTCGAATACGACGGCGTCGGATAGCGATCCGGGACCAGCCCGTTCTGCGGATTCGCGGTATCCCAGAAGAATCGGAAGGTGCGTTCTTCGAGGTCGGCAAGAAAGGGATCGAACACCCGCCCGGCGGGGCGCGGCATCGCGGCAGCCGCTGGAGCGTACGATCCGCTGCCTTGGGAAAAACCAAGGAGGGACACAATCATTGCGGCCGCCGCAATCACTACCAGCGGCCGGGCCAAATGTCGCCGGGAAATGGCTAAGTGCAAACGGGTGACGTAACGCGGAATCCAGGGCCACCGCTTCGCGCCTTCCTCGATTACGCCGGAATTCATCGATCCGCGTCCGGTCGATAGGTCCTTGCTAACCTGTGACGTCCGCGTCCAGGCGGCAGCACCCGCTGGTGGTCGAAACCTGTGGGCGCTGGTAGGTTCCTACGAGATGTTTCCATGAACCAAGTATCGCGACAGTTGCGTTCGTCGGACCACGTCCTACATGAGTGGTTCCATTGTCCTACTAAATGGATCGCCGTCCAAGCCCTCAATGGGGATGCGACATCGCGGGCGCGGCGCGCGTCTACAATCACTAGCGCACGGGCTCGACCACCCGTGGGTGCCCTTGGGTATCCTTGAGTTAATCCAGGAATGTTCGCTATGTTGTCCGGTATTAATTTAGAGAGTGAAAAAGCGAAGCAACCGGCGACAAGGGTCCTGTTTGTTTGCACGGGAAACATCTGCCGCTCGCCGATCGCCGAAGGTGTGTTTCGCGTGCTGGTCGAGCGTCAACGACTCTCCAGCCGGATCACCATCGACTCAGCTGGAACGCACGGTTATCAACTTGGCGAGCCGCCCGACTCGCGCGCGATACGCGCGGCGAGGCTACGAGGCTACGATCTCTCGAGGCAGCGGGCGCGTCTCTTCGACCTCGATGATTTCCGGCGATTCGAGTGGGTCGTGGCGATGGACAGCCAGAATTTGCGTTTTCTGGAATCATTGCGGCCCGCCGATCATCGCGGCCATCTCGGGCTGTTCCTCGACTTTGCGCCGGAAGTCGGCTTAATCGACGTCCCGGATCCCTATTGCGGCGAGGCGGAAGACTTCGAGCATGTGCTCGATCTGGTCGAGCGCGGCGCGGCGCCTTTGCTCGCTGCCATCCAGCTCGCCCTCGCAACGCCAAACGCGCGCTAAGCCCGCGGCAACGTCCCGAAAAAAAGCGGGCACGTAGCCCGCTTCGAAATTACGATCACTTCCCACGTGTGGCGCGTCACGCGCCCGGTGGTGTGGGTTCCTTGTGCGCGGTCTCGACCAACTGCAGCGGACCGTCAGTGACTTCGACCCGTGGCGGACGCACCCGACGCGGACGCGGTGCTTCCGGCTCTTCGGACATTGGCGCCTGGGCCTTTTGAGGGCTCGTTTCGACCAGTACCAGGTCGGAGTCCGGCGGCAGCTCGAGCGATATCTTGGGCAACGCGGGAGCATGGTGTGCCGCCGCTGACACCGGCGTGGAGGCCTCAGCCGATGTCGGCGCAGGCTCGATGTGCGGGAGTGTCGCCATGGTTTCGGCTATCGACTCCTCGGGTAGCGCTGGACGTTGGGCCTCGGCCGGCTCGACTCGTGGCAACTTGATCTCGACGAAGTGAGTCGGAGGCGGGGAGTCGTCGTCCGGCGCCTCATAACCGCTTGCGCGCGGAACCTGGGCGATCGCGGGTGACGTGGTATGGAGCCCCTCGTTGATGGAGTCGCGCTCATTTTCCGCGTCATGCGTCATCGTTGTAGCGCTCGGCGTCGCCGATGACGGCAACATCATTTGCTCCGGGGTCGTGTCTCTTGTAGCAGCAGCGTCGGCAGCTTCGGGTCGACGATCCCCCCGCTCGCCGCGCGGTGGGCGGGGCTCTCCTTGCTCAGAGCGTTCTCCGCGCTCTCTTCCCCCGCGACCACGACGACGACGGCGGCCACCTTCGCCATGCTCAGCTTCCTTGACCGAACCCGGCTGCGGTTGGGTGATGGCAGGCGCCTGGTCGGCCGCCGCACGCGGTTCCTGCGGTGGCCTGGGTTCACGCGGAGGGCGCGGCTTTTGTGCGTCGCGCGGGCCCTCACGGGCATCATTGCGCGTTTCGTTTCGCTGCCCGTCCCGGGGCTCACGATCTCGCCGTGCCGGTTGCGCCCCGCCTTGCGGGGGCCGGGGCTTCGGCCCTTCGCGCTGCTGATCCCGAGGGCCCTCTCGCCCCACACGCGACTGGTCGCGACGCTCGTCGCGCTGATTTCCACGCCGGTCCCGGTCCTGCCGTCCGCGGGCGCCGCGCGCGTCGCGCGGCGCCTCGGTGCGAACCGGTGCCGATTGCGGCGCCGGCTCCGGCGCTTTGGACCGGAACCATCCCAGCACCTTGGTGAGCCAGTTTTCCTGCGAGGGTGCTTCGATGCTGCGCTCGACCGGCATTGGCGCGGGGAGACCCGTCGGAATGCCCTTGACCATCGCTTCCTGGCGCGGCTCCCTGGCTTCGTCCTTCCGCTGCTTCATGGGATCTTCTTCCTCGGGCCGTTCGACCATGGTGAACGAGGGCGGCAGCGGCTCGGCCTGATTCAAATCGTCATGCCGCAAACGCTGCACTTTGTAATTAGGCGTCTCGAGATAGGTATTCGGCACGAGCAGGACGTTGACCTTGAAGCGCGCCTCGATAGTGTGAACCTCGGCGCGCTTTTCGTTGAGCAGGAATGTCGCAACGTCGATCGGTACCTGGGCCACGACTTGGGCGGTGTTGTCCTTCATCGCCTCTTCCTGCAGGATGCGCAGGATGTGCAGCGCGGTCGACTCGGTGCCGCGGATGTGCCCGATGCCGTGGCAGCGGGGGCAGGGAATGTATGCGGATTCGGCTAGTGCCGGCCGTAGGCGCTGGCGCGAAAGCTCCATCAGCCCGAAGCGTGAAATCTTGCCGAGCTGTACGCGGGCGCGGTCGTAACGGAGTGCTTCCTTCAGCCGGTTCTCGACCTCGCGCTGGTTCTTGGTGCTTTCCATGTCGATGAAGTCGATCACGATCAAGCCGCCCAGGTCGCGGAGGCGCAACTGACGCGCGATTTCGTCGGCCGCTTCTAGGTTGGTGTTGAACGCCGTGGTCTCGATGTCGCCCGCCTTGGTCGCACGCGCCGAATTGACGTCAACCGACACCAGCGCTTCGGTGTGGTCAATGACGATTGCGCCGCCCGCGGGCAGCGGCACCTGGCGCGCATATGCGGTCTCGATCTGATGTTCGATCTGGAATCGGGAGAAAAGCGGAACGTCGTCCTTGTACAGTTTCACAACGTGCACATTGGCCGGCATGACGTGGGTCATGAACTGCTGCGCCTGCTCGAAAATCGACTCGGTGTCGATAAGGAGCTCGCCAATGTCGGGGTGGAAGTAGTCGCGTATGGCGCGAATGACCAGACTCGATTCCTGGTAGATCAGGAACGCGCCGGATTGGGTCTTCGCCGCGCCGTCGATTGCATGCCAGAGCTGCATCAGGTAGTTCAGGTCCCATTGCAGCTCTTCGAGTGAGCGGCCGATGCCCGCGGTACGGGCGATCACGCTCATGCCAGCCGGCACCTCGAGCTGGGAGATGGTGTCGCGCAGCTCGTTGCGGTCCTCGCCCTCGATCCGGCGCGAGACCCCACCGCCGCGAGGATTGTTCGGCATCAGCACCAGGTAGCGGCCGGCGAGCGAGATGTAGGTGGTCAGCGCGGCGCCCTTGTTCCCGCGCTCGTCCTTGTCGACCTGAACGATCAGCTCCTGTCCGTCCTTGAGCTGGTCCTGGATGCGGGTCTTGCCGCCATCGCCCTCGCGCAGATTGTCGCGGGAGATTTCCTTGAACGGCAGAAAGCCATGACGGTCGGCGCCATAGTCGACAAAACAGGCTTCCAGGCTGGGCTCGACGCGGGTGATGACGGCCTTGTAGATGTTGCTCTTGCGTTGTTCCTTGCTAGCGGACTCGATATCGAGGTCGATCAGTTTCTGGCCGTCGACGATCGCCACCCGGAGTTCCTCCGCCTGGGTGGCATTGAACAGCATGCGTTTCATTGGTTGTTCCCTTGCGCGGGTATCGGCAGGGACCTTAGCGGACGGTGAAGCGAAGGCGCCCGTCAGGGCGCTTAGACTAGCAGGCGGCGGGCGGCGGCGCGAAAAACCACGCAGGCAGCGTGAGCTGCCGGGCTACGAGGGGTCGGATGCAGGGATAGGGCATCGGTGTCGGCTGCTCAGTTGCCACTCTTTCATCACCACGTGATGAGGGAGTGGAGCTTGAGGGTTGCCTCTCTCGGGAGCGTGATTCGTTTTCTTCGCGTTGTCGCTCAAACGGTCTGACGGCTGCGTCGCATCGGGTGAAAGACCGGGCTCGTGCAGCCAAGTACAGAATTCGTTGCGCCACGAAACTGGCGCGCCGCAAGTCCTAGCCGCTTGTCGTCCGGCCATAAGCCGGTGCGGAGACTGCGCTGTTCCATTAACATCGTTACTTTTCCGGACTGCAGAATCCGGACGGTGAACCGATTTAACCAAGTTGCCCTATTTTCGAGCCAACAGGCGCTTGCCTCAGTTGCCACGCCCCTTTTCAAGGGTTGCCGCGTGGTCGGGAGGTGGGGTCGATGACCGTCGCCTCGGAACTCACGCACCGGCTATCGCACGTTGCTGCTGCCGACAATTATAAAGAAATGAACGATTTAAGCAAGGATGCTGTGAACCGCCTTGCAGTCGACGAGGCCGGGGCGGGCCAGCGCGTCGACAATTTCCTGCTGCGGGTGCTGAAAGGCGTCCCGAAGAGCCATATCTACCGCATCCTGCGCAGCGGCGAGGTGCGCGTCAATCGGCTGCGGGTCAAACCGGACGTGCGGCTCGTACTTGGCGACGAACTTCGGATTCCTCCGATTCGCACCGGCGTCCCGAAGGCCGGGACGCGCAAGCCGCCGCCGCTTTCGGGGTCGATCAACATCTTGTACGAGGATGACACATTGATTGCCGTCGACAAGCCGGCCGGCCTTGCGGTCCACGGCGGCAGCGGCGTGGCCTTCGGTCTGATCGAGCAAATGCGCGCGGCGCGGCCGACGGCCAAGTTTCTGGAGCTGGTCCATCGCCTGGACCGCGACACCTCGGGCGTTCTGCTGGTCGCCAAAAAACGAGCCGCTTTGGTCGGGCTTCATGCTGCGCTTCGCGAAGGCCGCGTCGACAAGCGCTACCAGATACTGGTCAAGGGCCAATGGCGCGATGCCAAGCGGGAGGTCACCCTGCCGCTGACCAAATACCTGACCGGTACCGGCGAGCGCCGCGTGCGGGTCGAGCAGGTCGGCGGCCAGGCCGCGAAAACGGTGTTCTATCGCCGCCGGGTATGGACCGACATCGATCCGCCCATGAGTCTGCTCGAAGCCGAGCTTCATACCGGGCGAACGCACCAGATCCGCGTGCACCTGACGCATCTCGGATTCGCGCTCGCGGGCGACCAGAAGTACGGCGATTTCGCCTGGAACAAGACGCTTTCCAAGCAAGGCCTGAAGCGGATGTTCCTGCACGCGCGCAGACTCGCCTTCACGCATCCGGTGGAAGAACGCGAGGTCGAGATCGAGGCGGCGCTCCCTTTGGAGCTCAGCCGGTATCTCGACGCGCTGGATTCGGTGCCGCCGGCCGATGCTTAACCCGCCGCGCCGCTTCCGCCTGCTCGCGTTCGACTGGGATGGAACGCTTGCCGATTCAACGGCGCTCATTGCCGGGGCCATTCAGCAAGCATGCCTCGACGTCGGGGTCCCCGCGCCCGCCGAATCGGACGCACGCCACGTCATCGGTTTGGGACACCGCGACGCGATCCGACACGTCGCTCCCACCTTGGCACCTGACCGTCACGCCCGATTTTCAGAGCGCTATCGGGATCATTACCTTGCCGGCGACGCCGCGATTCCGCTCTTTGCCGGCGTTCGTGAGATGCTCGACGAGCTCGATGACCGCGGCTTTCTGTTGGCGGTCGCCACCGGCAAGACCCGCGTTGGATTGGCGCGCGCGCTGGCGCAGCACGGCATCACGCATCGATTTGCCGCCTCGCGTTGCGCCGACGAGGGTTTTCCCAAGCCGCACCCGGATATGCTGCTCGCGCTCATGGATCGACTCGGTGTCGAGCCTGCCGAGACCTTGATGATCGGCGATACCACACATGACCTGGAGCTCGCGCGCAATGCGGGAGTCAGCGCCTTGGCTGTCGCCTATGGAGCCCATCCGTCCGCGGGACTCATGGCAATGGGGCCGCTGACGACAGCGCATTCGGTGACGGAGCTGCGCGCATGGCTGGCCGCGAACGCCTGATCTGCGCCAGTGCGGAGCTGGTCGATGGTGGCAACGGGGTGCGTTTCCAAGTCACCCGGCAGGGCGGAAGCCTGCCTGCGTTCGTGGTCCGCTGGCGCGCCACAGCATTTGCCTACATCAACGAATGCCAGCATCAGTCGACGGAGCTGGACTGGAACGCCGGTGATTTCTTCGACGAGTCCAAGCTATACTTGATGTGTGCTACACATGGCGCGCTGTACGAGCCCGGCAGCGGACTTTGCGTTTCCGGCCCGTGCCATGGCGCGCGTCTCGCGCCAGTAAAAGTCTGCGAGCGTGACGGCGGCGTTTTTTGTGCCGAAGACGGCTAATGGAACCGGCGGAATAATGGAAGACAACTGGGAACGCCGCGTCCTCGAGCGGTTGGCGACCGACGGCTTGCGCGAACAGCGTCGCGCGCGCCGCTGGGGAATTTTTTTCAAGTTGCTCACGTTTGGATTTCTGTTCTTCGTTCTTTTCGCGGCGCTTGGCGCGTGGACCGGCAGTGAGCGGCTCTGTCTCGACAAGTGCACCGCGATGGTGGAAATCCAGGGTGAGATCGACGCCACCGGCCGCGCCAGTGCCGACAACGTGATTGCAGGCCTGCAGGCCGCGTTCAAGAACAAGGGAACGCAAGGCGTGGTGCTGAAGATCAACAGCCCCGGAGGCAGTCCCGTGCAGGCCGGCGAGATCAACGATGAGATTCGTCGCTTGCGTGGCAAGTACCCGGACACGCCCATTTACGCCGTGGTGGAGGAAATCTGCGCGTCAGGCGCCTACTACGTCGCGGTCGCCGCCGACAAGATCTACGTCGACAAGGCGAGCCTGGTGGGATCGATCGGCGTGATCATGGACGGCTTCGGATTCGTAGGCGCTCTGGACAAGCTCGGCATTGAGCGACGAGCGCTGACCGCCGGCGACAACAAGGCATTTCTCGATCCGTTTTCACCCTTGTCGCCAAAACAAAGAGACTACGCACAACAAATGCTCGGCGAGATTCACCAGCAGTTCATCGCGGTGGTCAAGGCAGGCCGGGGTAGCCGCATCAAGGATTCTCCGGAGCTCTTTTCGGGCCTGGTCTGGAATGGCAAGCGAAGCATCGAGCTTGGCCTCACCGACGCATTGGGCAGCGTCCGATCGGTTGCTCGGGACGTCGTCAAAGCCGAGGACATCGTCGATTTCACGGTGCAGGAAAACGTAGCAGAGCGCGTCGCGCGGAAGTTCGGAGCGGCGATGGGGCGAAGTTTGGCGACAACAGCCGGAGGAGCGGTGAGGCTGTGGTAGGTGTTGGAACGCCGGCCTTAGCAAGCACGCTGCCAGGTGTCTCATGAAGTCTGAATCCTCGGCGGCGCCAGGCGGCGTCGCTGTCGATAGAGAGTCCACAGTGCGACACTCAGCACCGTGAATCCCGCCATTCCCGCCGCGAGTCCCTTGAGCGACTGGGCGAGAAATGGCGCGATCGTGCCGGCGTTGACCGCCGCAAGCACGAAATGCACGAATCCCTGCAACGACGACGCCATGCCGCGCATGGTCGGAAACAGATCGAGGAGCAGCAATGTTGCGGACGGCATCACGATGCTGCTTCCCATGGTGTAGATCATGATCGGCAAGACATGCCAGGGAACCCCGGGGGCCACGTACCACGCCACCGCCATCTGGATCGTTGCGCCGGCGAACATCAACAGGTAACCGAGACCGATGGTGCGCGCTGCGGACAGCTTGCCGGCCGCGCGACCCGAAACGAGCGCGCCGATCATCACGCCGCCGATCATCGGCATGAAAAGCCATGCAAAACCGTAGCTCGATACGCCGAGCAAATCCATCAGGAAGGACGGCGCGCTGGCGATGTAGAGAAAAAATGCGGCGAAGTTCAGCGCCGGTATGATTGCCAGCAACAGGAAATCGCGATTGCGCAGGACGCTGACGTAGCTTCGCCACAATTCGCGCGGATGAAGCGATTGACGTTGCCCGACAGGCAAAGTCTCGGGAAGCCTTTTTGCCGACCAGGTCAGCAGCGCTATAACCAGCGCCAGCAATACCCAGAAGATGGAACGCCAGCCGAATGCGTTGAGCAGCACGCCACCCAGAACCGGAGCAACCGCCGGCGCGATCCCGAATACCAGCGTGATCTGAGACATGACGCGCTGCGCCTCGGGTCCTTGAAAGCGGTCGCGGATGATCGCCCGGCCCACCACCAGACCGCTGCCGGCACATACGCCCTGCAGCGTTCGAAACAGCCAGAGCGTCTCGATATTGCCGGCGATGGCACAGCCGAGTGTCGCCAAGGCATAGACACCAAGCCCGACTATGACTACCGGCCGCCGGCCGAGCGCATCGGAAAGAGCGCCATGCCAAAGCATCATGAACGCGTAGGCGAAGAGATACGACGAGAGCGTCTGCTGGACCGCAAGCGGCGCGACGTTGAGATCTCTTCCGATGTCGTGGAACGCCGGAAGATAGACGTCGATCGAAAAAGGTCCGAGCATTGCCAGCGCAGCAAGCAGGATCGCGAGCGGCCATGCGCCGACGTGCCATGGCGTCACGCGAGACTCTTGGGACCCGAGGCTCGCCTGGCGTTTGCAACCCGTTCCGTCTTAGAGCTCATAGCTTTCGGCTTCGCCCCGCAATGCTGCCTCGACGGCCGATTGGTCGAACTGCGGCGCAAACATGGTGATGAAATCGTAAACGAAACCGCGCAGAAAGACGCCGCGCCGCAGCCCAAGGCGCGCCGTGCTGGGAGCAAAAAGATGGCTGGCGTCGATCTTGTCGAACTGCGTGTCGCGTTCCGGGTCGTATGCCAGCGAGGAGACGATGCCAACCCCGAAACCGAGTTCGACATACGTCTTGATGACATCCGAATCGAGCGCAGTGAGAACCACGTTGGGCTCCAGCCCCTTGGCATCGAACGCTGCGTCCATTTTTGCGCGGCCGGTAAAGGCGGCGTGGTAAGTCACGATCGGATACCGTACCAACGCATCGAGCGTCAACGGCTGCACTTTGGACAAGGGGTGTCCCTTGGGCACCAATACGCACCGGTTCCATGAATAGCACGGCAGCGTGACCAGCTCCGAGAGCTCGGCGAGCGATTCGGTCGCGATCCCGAGGTCGGCTTCGCCGCGTGCGATTTGCTTCGCGACCTGGACCGGATCGCCCTGATGCAGCAGCACGCGCACCTTCGGATAGCGCTCGGTGAAGCGCTTCAGCACCGGCGGCAGCACGTAGCGCGCCTGAAGGTGCGTCGTCGCGATGGCCAGCGTTCCGGTGTCCTCGCTCTTGAATTCGGCGCCGATGCGGCGCAGGTTGTTGAGCTCCTGCAGCGCGCGCCGTGCCGATGCGACGATGACCTCGCCGCCGGCAGTCAGCGTCGTGAGGCGTTTGCCCTGGCGGATGAAAATCGGCACGCCGAGCTCATCCTCGAGCTGGCGTATCTGCTTGCTGATCCCGGGTTGCGAAGTGAACAGCGATTCAGCTGCGGCGGAAACATTGAGCCCATGATCGACGATCGCGCAAAGGTAACGCAGTTGCTGCAGGTTCAAGGTAGCTCAGGAATTGACTGGACGGCGGCGGAGGGTCAAATTATATAGTGAAACACGCTGCGATTACCGCGAACGGCGGCTCGCACGGCGTACCTTGCGGAACTCATGGCTCAATATTTTTCCATCCATCCCAGCAATCCGCAGCCGCGACTGGTGCGACAATCGGCTGAAATCGTCCGCGCAGGCGGCGTGATCGCGTATCCGACGGATTCGAGCTATGCGTTCGGATGCCAGATCGGCAACGCGGATGCGGCACAGCGTATTCGTGCGCTGCGCGGGATCGACGACAGGCATCACTTGACGCTGGTATGCCGCGATCTGGGCGAGATCGGCCGCTACGCGCTGCTCGACAACTGGCAGTTCCGCATTGTGAAGCAGGGGGTCCCCGGAAGCTACACGTTCCTGCTGCCGGCGACGCGCGAAGTGCCGAGGCGACTCAAGCATCCCAGGCGAAGCACGATTGGCGTGCGCGTCCCCGAGCACGCCGTGGTACAGGCGCTGCTCGATGAGATCGGCGAGCCGCTGCTTTCGTCGACGCTGATCCCCGCCGGTGCGTCGGAGGCGCTCAACGATCCCGACGAGATCCGCGCGCGCTACGAACACGTTCTCGACCTGATCATCGACAGCGGTGCCTGTCATCTCGAGCCGACGACCGTGATCGACCTTGCGGTATCGCCGCCGGTCGTTGTCCGCCTGGGCCGCGGTGACCCCGCACGGCTGGGCTTGCAAACGACAGCTGCTTGAAGCGGGAACCCTTAAGCAAGATTCCGACAAGCAAGCATCGCCGGTCAGCTACTGGTAGAATCTTGCCCCAATGGATTTGTCCCTCGCGACCATCGTTCTTTGGGCGGTGCCGGTGGTCTTCGCGATAACCTTGCACGAAGCGGCACACGGCTATGTCGCCCGGCAATTTGGCGATCAGACCGCATACATGCTGGGCCGGGTGACATTGAATCCGCTCAAGCATATCGACCCGATCGGTACCATCGCGGTCCCCGGGTTCTTGATCGCGATGTCGGTGCTGACCAAAGCGCCATTGTTCATCTTCGGTTGGGCGAAGCCGGTTCCGGTCCAGTTTGCGAACCTGCGCAATCCGAAGCGCGACATGTTCTGGGTTGCGGTGGCGGGGCCGATGGCCAATCTCGTGATGGCCGTCGGATGGGGATTCCTTCTAAGGGTTGCGTCGCCCGAAGGAACGACAAGCGACGCAGGTATCGCCCAAATGGCCGAAGCCGGTATACAGGTAAATTTGATGTTGATGGCTTTGAATCTGCTTCCTATTCTTCCGCTCGATGGCGGCCGCGTTGCCGTAAGCCTGTTACCGCTCCGCATCGCGTCCGCCTACGCGCGGCTTGAGCGCTACGGTTTCGTGCTGGTGATAATCCTGCTCGTGACCGGCATCCTGGGCGACCTGATGCAGCCGCTGCTTCGTCTGGGCACCTACGCCGTCACCTCGATCACCGGCCTTTGATTCAATCCATGCGGCGATCGACGGTGTTTGCTGACCGCGTCCTGTCCGGCATGCGGCCCACCGGGCGCATGCACATCGGCCACTATCACGGCGCGTTGAAGAACTGGCTCCGACTGCAGGAAGAGCACGAATGCCTCTACTTCGCTGCCGACTGGCACGCGCTGACGACTCACTACGAGACGCCCGAGCGCATCGAAGACAGCGTTTGGGAGATGTTCATCGACTGGCTTGCAGTGGGCATCAACCCGAACCGGGCGACGATCTTTATCCAGTCGCGCGTGATCGAGCACGCCGAGCTGACGCTGCTGCTGGGAATGATCGCGCCGGTCGGCTGGCTCGAGCGTGTGCCGACGTACAAGGATCAGCAGGAAAAACTCTCCGACCGCGATCTCTCCACTTTCGGCTTTCTCGGCTATCCGGTGATGCAGGCGGCGGATATCCTGATTTATCGGGCGAACATGGTTCCGGTCGGGGAAGACCAGGTCTCGCACCTCGAGCTGGTCCGCGAGCTCGCGCGCCGCTTCAATCACATCTACGGCAAGGAAGTTGGCTTCGAGGAAAAGGCCAAAACCGCGATCAAGAAGCTCGGCTCCAAGCGTGCCAAGCGCTACGAGTCATTGCGGACCGCGTTCCAGGAGCAGGGCGATGATGGCGCGCTCGAAGCGGCACGCGACATGCTCGACGCGGCACAGAATCTTGCGCTCGGTGATCGCGAGCGTCTGTTCGGGTATCTCGAAGGCTCGCGCCGCATGATCCTGCCGGAACCACAGGCGCTGCTCACCGAAGCCTCGAAGGTGCCTGGCCTGGACGGGCAGAAGATGTCCAAGTCGTACGACAACGCGATCTTCCTGCGGGAGGATCCGGCGTCGATAACGACCAAGATTCGCACCATGCAGACCGATCCGGCGCGGGTCCGGCGCTCCGATCCCGGCGACCCTGCCAAATGCCCGGTGTGGCCGCTGCACCAGATGTACTCCGACCAGGCAACGCAAGAGTGGGTGCAGAAAGGGTGCACCACCGCCGGCATCGGCTGCCTGGAGTGCAAGCAGCCGGTGATCGACGCCATCATCGCCGAACAGGCGCCGTTTCACGAACGGGCGCAGAAGTACCTCGACGACCCGTCGCTGGTTCGAGCGATCGTCGCCGACGGCTGCGAGAAGGCACGCAAGCTCGCCGAGGAGACCATGCGCGACGTTCGCGAAGCCATGGGACTGAGCTACACGTGAGCAAAGCTACCGCGGTCGTACCGATTATCGATCTTGCGCGGGCCGCGGGGGCGCCGGTCGCGCGCATCTACGGCGAACCGCTGCTGGAGATGCCGCACGACCTGTACATTCCGCCGGAAGCGCTCGAAGTCTTCCTCGAATCCTTCGAGGGCCCGCTGGACCTGCTCCTGTATCTCATTCGCAAGCAGAATATCAACGTCCTCGACATTCCGATGGCGGAGCTCACGCGTCAATATCTTGGCTACGTCGAGATGATGCGCCGTACCCAGCTCGAGCTTGCAGCCGAATACCTGCTGATGGCGGCGGTGCTGATCGAAATCAAATCCCGACTGCTCCTGCCAAAACCGCCGCCGCTGTCGGGCGAGGGGGTGGAAGACCCGCGCGCTGAGCTCGTTCGCAGGCTGCTCGAATACGAACGCATGAAAGCCGGAGCGAGGGCGCTCGACCTGCTGCCCCTGGCCGAGCGCGATTTCTCGCTGGTGCGGGTCTGGTTCGACCGGGCTGCGGCGGCGCGGCTGCCCGAAGTCCATCCCGACGACCTCAAGGCAGCGTGGGCGGTACTGGTTGCGCGCGCGCGCGCGAATCGTCATCATCTGGTTTCCCGCGAGCAGTTGTCGGTGCGAAGCCAGATGAGCCGACTGTTGAAACTGCTCGAGCCGGGACGATTTGTCGAGTTTCTCGCGCTGTTCGAGGAACGCGTCGACGTACCGCGTCTGGTGGTGACATTTCTGGCGATCCTCGAGCTGGCGCGCGAGCGTTTACTCGACATCGCACAGGCGGCGCCCTACGCGCCGATCTACGTGCAACGCAAGGGCGATCCCGCGTTCAACCTGGAAGCGGACGCCGCAGCCTGAGTCGATGATAGCTACCGTTCACTGCACGCGATGATCCGATGACCGACGATCTGACCCGCACCAAGGGCGTCCTTGAGGCAGCGCTTCTGGTCGCTGGCGAGCCGGTGGCTATCGCGCAGCTATCGAAGCTGTTCGATCCGCCGCTCGAGGCCGACGTCATCCGCAAGTTGCTCGAAGATCTGCGAGTCGCCTGGGCTGATCGGAGCGTCGAGCTTGCGCAAGTGGCGAGCGGGTGGCGTTTCCAGGCGCGGCCCGAGATTCAACCTTACCTCGAGCGTCTCTCACCGGAGAAACCGCCGCGCTACTCACGCGCGGCGATGGAGACGCTCGCGATCATCGCCTATCAGCAGCCGGTGACCCGCGGCGACATCGAAGCCGTACGCGGTGTGGCGGTCTCCACCAACGTGATCAAGACGCTGGAAGATCGTCAGTGGATCGAAGCGGTAGGTCATCGCGAAACGCCCGGACGGCCCGCGCTGTACGCGACGACCAAGAACTTTCTGGACGACCTCGGCTTGCGCTCGCTCGCCGAATTGCCGCCGTTGGCGGAGCTTGATACATCCCACCTTCTGGAGTTACCCGATGCCCCAGCAAAGGCCGCCGAGGCCGAACTCGCGCTCGCGAGCCCGCTCCTCGACAAACAGGCAGCCGCATCCGTCGACGTCGGCGCACCCGACGCGCCCGACGGACAGCCGCGCCCGCCAGAATCAAACCAGACGCTCCACTGAGCCTGTCTTTACCGAGCCGCAACGCCTGCACAAGGTGTTGGCGCAGTGCGGCTATGGATCGCTGCGCGGGCTCGAAGAGCTGATCATCGCCGGGCGCATCACGGTCAACCGCCAGCCGGCGGAGGTCGGTCAGAAGGTGGGGCCCAACGATCAGGTGCGCATCAACGGCGAGCTGGTGCGGCTGCGTTTCGCCGCGCCGCGCGTGCGCGTGCTCCTGTATCACAAACCCGCAGGAGAGATCGTCAGCCGTGCCGACCCGGAGGGACGGCCCACGGTGTTCGACAAGCTGCCGCGACTGGGCAGTGCCAAATGGATCGCTGTCGGGCGCCTCGATTTCAACAGCGAAGGTCTGCTGATGTTCACCACGCTGGGCGAGCTTGCCAACCGCCTCATGCATCCGCGTTACGAAGTCGAGCGCGAATACTCGGTGCGGATCATGGGAACCCTGACGCCGGAACAAGAAAAACAGCTGCTCGAGGGCGTCGAATTGGAAGATGGACCGGCGAAGGTGCTCGCTCTTGCCGACGGCGGCGGAGAGGGCGCGAATCACTGGTACAAGATTGTCCTGCCCGAGGGGCGCAACAAGGAAGTGCGGCGGATGTTCGAGACGTTGGGCTTGATGGTCAGCCGGCTCATCCGCACTCGCTACGGCGTGGTCAACATGCCGCCGCAACTCAAGCGGGGGCAAATGCAGGAGCTCGAGAGCCAAGAGCTCGACACTTTGCTAAAGGCGGTGGGAATGCCGTTCGGCGAAGGACGCGACGATCCTTCCGAAGAGAATCGGCATCGCGACAACGGCGGCGAGAGAGATGCGAGCCACGACGGCGAGGTGGACGGAAACCGCGGCACCTACGGCCCTGAAGCCGAAGCGCCGATAAGTGAAGTCGATGGCAACCGGGCGCCGCCCGAGGGCAATCAGTCGCCACGCGACCCGACCCGTGGGCGTCCCCATGGCCCTGGTTCACCGACTGGAAGTAACCGCCACGGTGGCCGCAGCGGCGGCGGTGGCGGTAACGCGGGTGGCGCCGGCGGTCGTGGCGGCGGGTCTGGTGGCCGCGGCGGTGGCTCCGGCGGGCGCGGCGGGTCTGTCCCCGGTGGACGCGGCGGCAGGGGTGGCGGGCGCGGAGGGAGTGGCGGGCCGAGTGGCTCAGGTGGCTCAGGTGGCTCAGGTGGGTACCGCGGCGGCGGCGGGTCCGGCCGACGTGGCGGGGGCGGGGGACAGGGCGGCGGCGGCACTGGCGGGCCGTAGCCGAGATTAACTCAGCGATCATGGCGCCCGGTGCTTGCCCGGGTACCCGTGACTTTAGTCGTCGCCGAAGCGCGGCGTTCGTTTGTCGAGGAAGGCGCTAACGCCTTCTGCAAAATCTTCCGTCGCCGCGCACGCGCCGAAGCTCTCCGCTTCCGATTGGAGCTGCCCCGACAGCGACTGCGATAGCGATTGGTTCACCAGCCGCTTGCCATTGCGAATTGCAAGCACGGGTCCGGTCGCCAGCGCCATCGCAAGCTTGCGCGTCGCCGCGTCGAGCTCGGTTTCCGGAACCACGCGATTGACGAGCCCGAGCCGCAGCGCTTCTATGGCGTCGAATCGATCGCCGAGCAATACGATCTCCATCGCCTTCTTCAGTCCGATCAGGCGTGGCAAGGTGTACGACAGGCCGCCATCCGGGGTGAGGCCGAGGTGACGATAGGCCGAGGTGAAATAACTCGACTCCGAGGCAATCGCGAGATCGCACGCGCACATCAGCGACAAGCCGAAGCCCGCCACTGCACCCTGCACGCTGGCGAGCACCGGATGCGGCATCCGCTGCAGGGTTTCGATGGCCGCATGCATATGCTCGACCATCGCCGTGAAATGGCTCCGGCGATCGTTCGGCGCGTCCGCAAGCTGGCCACCGAAGCTCCGGATATCGCCGCCAGCCATGAAGTGCCGACCGGCGCCCTTGATGATTACGCAACGCACGCTGTCATCGGCCGCGAGTGCGGCGCTGTGCGTAATCAGCGCATCGATCATCTCCGGATCCAGCGCATTGAGCGACGCCGGGCGATTGAGCGTCAAGGTGGCGATCGCGCCGTCGCGATCGAGCAGCAGAATCGAGTTCATTGATGAGTTCGGAGCTAGGGAAAAGTCTAGCACGCGCTCTTCAGGCATCCTGCCTGAACGGGCTCGCGCGTTCCAGTTCATCGACGGTCCGTGCGACTTCCGTTCTTTCGTCGACGAGAAAGGCGCCGATGGCGCGCGCGAAGTCGGGGTCGGCAATGGCATGCGCCGAACGCGTGGTTACGGGCATCAGACCGCGCGCGAGCTTGTGTACGCCTTGCGCGCCGCCCTCGAACAACGTGATCCCCCGTTCGATGCAGAATTCGATCGCCTGGTAATAGCACGTTTCGAAATGCAAACCGGGAACATAGATTTCCGTTCCCCAGTAGCGGCCCCAGAGCGTGGTGGCGCTGAAAATATCCAGAGCGGCGCAGATGGCCTCGCCATCGCTTTCTCCCAGCACAAGCAGAACATGGTCGGGAAGCGTCTGCCCCAGCCGCACAAAGAAGTCCAGGGTCAAATAGGGCGTCGAATGGTGCTCGTCGTACGTCTTGGCGTAGCAATGAAAAAAGAAGTCCCAGTGTGCCCGCTTGATCTCGTTTCCGACCAGCCGGCGAAACGATATCCCGGTAGCGGCGAGCTTGCGTCGTTCCTGGCGGATGTTCTTGCGCTTGGCGTGATTCATGGTCGCCAGGAAATCGTCGAAATCCCGGAAACCGGGATTGCTCCAGTGGAATTGCACGCTCTCGCGCATCAGCAGCCCTGCCTGCTCGCATTGCGCCGCTTCCCCGGTCTCCGGAAAGAGAATGTGCAGTGAAGATAGCCTGTATTCTTCGAGCAGCGCCAGTGCGCCGCGGAGGAGCTGGGCGCGCAGCGTCGACGTGCCGGCAATGAGCCGGGGACCGGTGGCGGGCGTAAAAGGGACGGCACAGACGAGCTTTGGATAGTAGCGCCGGCCGTGACGGCGATACGCGTCGGCCCACGACCAATCGAAAACGTACTCGCCGTACGAGTGAGCCTTGACATAGAGGGGCATGGCGCCGACCAGTGCTCCGGCTTGCCACGCGGTCAGATAGCGCGGCGTCCAGCCCGTCCTCGGCGACGCGCATCCTGTCTCGTGCAGCGCGTGCAGAAAGGCGTGCGACAAAAGCGGCGCGTCGCCGACCAGCGCGTTCCACGCAGGCGCGGGAAGCGCAGCCAGTGAATCGATGACGCGGAGCGTGGCGGGAGGCATTCGAGGAAGAGCGGATAGCGATTGTCGCGTTGGCGACTTCGGGCGATTGTCGCGTGCGCGACCGCCGGCGGCAAGTTTTCAGCTGCTGCGCGCATGGTAAGATTTACACATGCGCGTCGCGATCGCTCAGCTGAACCAGGTGATCGGCGATCTGTCCGGCAATGCCGCGCGTATCCTCGACGCCGTCGCCGAGGCGCGGCGTGGCGGCGCGCAGTTGCTGATCACGCCGGAACTCTCGCTTTGTGGCTATCCACCCGAGGACTTGCTGTTGCGTCCGGCGTTTCTTGCCGCGTGCGCTGATGAACTGTCGCGCCTCGCCATGCGCGTCGAAGGTATCACCGTCCTGGTCGGCTTTCCCGAGCTCGCACCGGACGGAGGACGCTACAACGCGGTCGCAGCGTTGCGCGACGGCAGGATAACTGCGCTCTATCGCAAGCGGTGCCTTCCGAATTACACCGTTTTCGACGAGCAGCGCTATTTCAACGCCGGCGGCGAGCCGTGCATCGTCGACGTCGACGGCATTCGGGTCGGCGTCATCATTTGTGAGGACGTCTGGTGTGCCGGTCCCGCGGCAGCGGCACGTGACGCGGGCGCGCAGCTCATCGTCGTTCCCAATGGCTCGCCGTATCACACGCACCAGCAGACGCTCAGGAGACAAGTCGTGACAGAGCGTGCGCGCGAGACCGGCCTGGCGATTGTTTATGTCAATCGTACCGGAGGACAGGACGAGCTGGTATTCGACGGCGCTTCGTTTATCGTCGATGGCTCAGGAACGGTGGCGCAGCAATTGCCAGCGTGGTACGAGACTGTGGCCCTGGCCGAGTTCGACGGCGCGACGCCGAAACACGTTCGCGGTGGTCTCGACGAGCGCCTTGAGCCGAACGTCTATGCCGCCCTTACCATGGGCGTGCGCGACTACGTCGAAAAGAACGGTTTCCCGGGCGTGCTGCTCGGACTTTCAGGCGGCATCGACTCGGCGTTGACGCTCGCGGTGGCCGTCGACGCTCTCGGGCGCGACCGGGTCCGCGCGGTGATGCTGCCCTCGGTCTACAACGCCGCGATCAGTCTCGAAGATGCGCGCACGATGGCCGGCATGCTCGGCGTGCGTTACGACGAGATGCCGATCGATCCAGTTGTCCAGGCGTTCAAGGCGACGCTGGCCGAAGAGTTCAAGGGCCTTCCCGAAGACGCCACCGAAGAGAATATTCAGGCTCGCATTCGTGGGACCCTGCTGATGGCGCTGTCGAACAAATATCGCTCGATCGTACTCACTACCGGCAACAAATCGGAAATGGCCGTGGGATACGCGACGCTCTACGGCGACATGGCGGGCGGCTTCGCGGTGCTGAAAGACATCGACAAGACGCTGGTGTACCGGCTTGCGCATTATCGCAACACGCTCGGGCGAGTGATCCCGGAGCGCATCATTACGCGGCCGCCCTCCGCCGAGCTGCGCGCCGACCAGACCGATCAGGACAGCTTGCCTCCGTACGACGCTCTCGACGCGATCCTGGAAGCGTACGTCGAACAGCACCTGAGTCCGGCCGAGATCGTGGCTCGAGGCTACGCCGCCGCCGACGTGGCTCAGGTCGTGCGCCTGATCAAGATCAACGAGTACAAGCGCCGGCAGGCCGCCGTGGGGATCCGGATCACCCCGCGTGGCTTTGGCAAGGACTGGCGCTATCCGATCACGTCGGCATGGTCGGAGTGGAAGGATATAGAGCCGGGAGCGTCGGGACGGACGCTCCCGGGTCCGGGTGACCGTCCGGTGGTGTAATCTTCAACGTATCGATGCGCGCTTGCGAGGAGTGGTCATGAAGAAGGTCGAAGCAATCATCAAGCCGTTCAAGCTCGACGAAGTGCGTGAAGCGCTCTCCGAGATCGGAGTCACCGGGCTAACCGTCACCGAAGTCAAGGGGTTCGGCCGCCAAAAAGGCCACACCGAGCTCTACCGCGGCGCCGAGTACGTCGTCGATTTTCTGCCCAAGGTGAAGGTCGAAGTGATCCTCAGCGACACGCTTGTCGAGCGGGCGATCGAGGCTGTGGTCAAGGCCGCTCGCACGGGCAAGATCGGCGACGGCAAGATATTCGTGACCACCGTGGAACAGGTCGTGCGCATCCGCACCGGCGAGTCCGGCGAAGCAGCGGTCTGAGTTCCGGCCTTTTTTGCATCACGCAGAGGAGGGATTGCCATGGCGATCATGAAGGAGTTTCGCGAGTTTGCGCTCAAAGGCAACGTGATCGACCTCGCGGTCGGGGTAATCATAGGCGCCGCCTTCGGACGGCTGGTCGATTCGCTGGTCAAGGATCTGATCATGCCGGTCATAGGCCGCGTCGTTGGCGGGCTGGACTTCAGCAACTGGTTCATCATGCTTGGGACTCCGCCCCCGGGCTACAACGGGCCGATGACTTACGACGCATTGAGCAAGGCCGGTGTGCCGCTTTTCGCTTACGGCAATTTTCTGACCGTGACGATCAATTTCCTGATCCTGGCGTTCATCGTTTTCCTGATGGTCAAGCAGATCAACGCCCTGAAGCGCGCGCAGCCGTCGGCACCGCCTCCGCCGCCGGAGCAGATCGAGCTTTTGCGCGAAATCCGAGATGCGCTGATCAAGCGCTGATTTCTGCTGCCGCGACATCGACGTCGTTGCGGCAATCCTCGTTGACCACCCACTCGCTTGATGCCAGAATCCAGCGCATCGAGCGCGCGCCAAGCCAACGCAGCGCGGCGACGCCAGCCTCCCGCTTGCCGCTACTGGTCAAGATTGCGCCATCCGCGTGTCACCATGGCGCGCATCCCGTACGGAGGAAACGATGACAATACAAAAATCCGCGCTTGCCTTGGCGACCCTGCTGACCGCGGGCGTCGCCATGGCCGACATCAATATCGGCGTTACGCTTTCCGCGACCGGCCCGGCGGCGTCGCTCGGCATTCCCGAAAAAAATACGCTCGAAATGATCGGCTCGCCGACGATCGGCGGGCAGAAGCTCAACTTCATCGTCCTCGACGACAAGTCGGACACGACCGAAGCGGTCAAAAATACGCGAAAACTGCTAAGCGAAAATAACGTCGACGTGATTGTCGGATCGACGATAACGCCTAATTCCCTGGCGATGCGCGACGTTGTCGCGGAGGCCGAAGTGCCGATGATCTCGCTCGCCGCATCCGCCGCGATCATCCTCCCCACCGACGCGCGAACCAAGTGGGTCTTCAAGACTCCGCAGAACGACTCGTTGATGGCCGACGCGGTCGCGGTCCATATGCGTGCCAATGGCGTACGCACCATGGGCTTCATCGGCTTTGCCGATGCCTACGGCGACAGCTGGTTGGGAGAGATCAAGCGCTCGGCGCAGATTGCGGGCATCAAGATCGTCGCCGAGGAGAAATACAACCGGAACGATCCGAGCGTCACCGGTCAGGTGCTGAAAATCCTCGGCGCGCAACCCGACGCGGTGCTGATCGCCGGCGCCGGCACTCCGGCGGCAACGCCGCACAAGGAGTTCGTTTCGCGCGGCTACAAGGGAAAGATCTATCAGACGCATGGCGTTGCCAACGCCGACTTCCTTCGCGTCGTCGGTGCAGACGGCAACGGCGGCGTGCTTCCCGCCGGGCCCATGCTCGTCTACGAGCAACTGCCGGACAGTAATCCGGTCAAGAAGTCGGCGGCCGAATACGTCAAGGCCTACGAATCCAAATACGGAGCAGGGAGCCGGACGACCTTTGGCGGCCACGCATGGGACGCGTACATGCTGCTGCAGCACGCGATTCCCGAGGCATTGAAAAAGGCGCAGCCGGGCAGCAAGGCTTTTCGCAGCGCACTGCGCGACGCGCTGGAGAATTCCAAGGACGTTGCCGGAAGCAACGGTGTGTTCAGCATCAATGCCGGTGACCACAACGGCATGGACAATCGCGCCCGGGTCATCGTCCGTATCGAAAACGGGAAGTGGGTCCTGGCTAAGTGACGCAGACGTCCAAGAGCAAGACCCGCAGGGTCGCAGCGATTGGAAATGGCTGCGTCATCCCCGCGAAAGCAGGGATCCAGTGTCTTTGGACCCGTTGCTAAGAACCCGGGCCGCCGGGATTTCTGTCGGTCAGCAGACACCTGCGTTGTCACACGCCGGATGATTTTTGACCTGCCATTCCGTCGAAATAGACATTCCTGTCGATGACATCGTCCATCGCCGCACTGCTGGCGCAGGACGGAGTGACCAACGGTGCGATCTACGCGCTGCTGGCGCTGGCTCTGGTGCTGGTTTTCACCGTAACCCGGGTGATTTTCATTCCCTCCGGCGAGTTCGTCACCTACGGCACCTTGACACTCGCCGGACTGCAGCTCGGCAAGCCTCCTGGAACCGTCGGATTGCTCGCCGGCCTGGCGTTGATTGCAGGAGCGATGGAGTGCTATGCGGCGGCGCGACAACGCGACTGGCGGCGGCTGCCGCGACGGCTCGCTCTCTATCTGATCCTTCCGCTCGCGATCGCCGTCGTCGTCTACGCCGTCGCACCGCTATCCCCTGCGTTTCCGGTCCAGATCCTGCTGACCCTTGTTATCGTCACCGCACTGGGGCCGCTGCTCTATCGGGTCGCGTACCAGCCGCTGGCAGAGGCACCGGTGCTCGTTCTGCTCATCGTTTCCGTCGCGGCTCATTTTGCGATGCTGGGGATGGGGCTGTGGTTCTTCGGCGCCGAGGGCTCGCGCACGCCGCCGTTCACCGATGCAACTCTTCACGTTGGCGACGTCACGGTCAGCGGCCAGAGCGTTCTCGTGCTCCTTTCATCCCTGATCCTGATCGGAGCGCTGTACCTTTTCTTCGGGCGAACCCTGTACGGGAAGGCGCTGCGTGCTACCGCGATCAATCGCGTCGGTGCGCGGCTGGTGGGGATCAGCCCGAGCCTCGCGGGGAGCCTGACCTTTATGCTAGCCGCACTGCTCGGAGCGTTCTCGGGCGTTCTGATCGGACCGATCACGACCATCTACTACGACTCCGGGTTTCTCATAAGCCTGAAGGGATTCGTCGGTGCGATCATCGGCGGCTTGTCGAGCTATCCGCTGGCGGCGGCCGGATCGGTGCTGGTGGGACTTCTCGAATCGTTTTCTTCCTTCTGGGCCAGCGCGTTCAAGGAAGTGATCGTTTTCACGCTGATCATCCCGGTTCTGCTCTGGCGATCGTTGACGACGCATCATCACGAGGAAGAGGAATGAATATGCGCGCCGCGGTGCTGCCGGTTCTCGGCGCGGCCCTGCTGCTCGCTCCCGTCGCGGCGCCGCCGTTCTGGGTCACGCTGCTCAACTATATCGGCCTCTACAGCATCGTGTCGCTGGGCCTGGTGCTTCTAACCGGCGTCGCCGGGCAAACGTCGTTCGGTCAGGCGGCATTCGTCGGGCTCGGTGCGTATACGACGGCGTACCTCTCGCTCAATCATCCGGCGCTTTCGCCTTGGTTCAACCTGGTGATCGGCATCGCGTTGACCTCGGTGATCGCGCTCTTTCTCGGCTTCATCACGCTGCGCATGAAAGGCCACTACCTGCCGCTGGCGACGATCGCCTGGGGCATCAGCCTCTATTACGTCTTCGGCAACCTGGAATTCCTCGGGGGGCACACCGGTCTGGCAGGCATACCCGCGGTGTCGTTCTTCGGTATCGAAATGCGCAGCGAACGTCACTTCTACTATTTGATCTGGGCGATCGTGCTGGCGAGCCTGTGGGCGACGCGCAATTTGCTCGACTCGCGCCCCGGCCGGGCGGTGCGTGCGCTCAAGGGCGGCCTCGAGATGGCCGAGGCTTTCGGCGTCGATGCCGGCAGGCTCAAGATCGTGGTCTTCGTGTACGCCGCGTTGCTGGCGTGCATTTCGGGATGGCTCTACGCGCACCTGCAGCGCTTCGTGAACCCGACTCCTTTCGGCATCAACCAGGGAATCGAGTACCTCTTCATGGCCGTCGTCGGCGGCGCTGGAAGCGTCTGGGGCGCAGTCGTCGGCGCGACCGTGATTACCTTGCTCAAGCAGGTCTTGCAGGACTGGCTGCCACGCCTGTTGGGTCGCGACGGGAACTTCGAGGTGGTGGTATTCGGGATATTGATGATTCTCTTGTTGCAGCGTACGCGCGACGGCGTGTGGCCGTGGCTCGCGCGCGCCTTGCCGCAAAAAAAGCCGTCGCCGGTGTCAAAAGCCACACCTCTTCCTAAACGGACGCGCGGAAATGAAGGCGTGTTACTTGTCGTCGAGCGCGCACGCAAACAGTTCGGCGGCTTGGTCGCGGTCAGCGATCTTTCCTTCGAGCTCGATCGGGGAGAGATTCTGGGCCTGATCGGTCCCAATGGCGCCGGCAAGAGCACGATGTTCAACCTCATCAGCGGCGCATTGCCGCTCACTGCCGGGACGATCGCGTTCGAAGGTCAGTCGACCGGAAACCGGCAGCCGTTTCAGATCGCGCGGCTCGGCATCTGCAGGACCTTTCAGCACGTGAAGCTGATCCCGGGCATGTCGGTGCTCGACAACGTTGCCCTGGGAGCCTATTTGCGCGGAAGCTCCGGCGTGATGCGTGCCGCGCTGCGGCTCGATCGCAGCGAAGAGGCGATGACGCTCGCCGAAGCGGCGACCCAAGTGGAGCGCGTCGGCCTGAACGAGCATCTGCACGCGGCAGTGGGCTCGCTCTCGCTCGGCAAGCAACGCATCGTCGAGATCGCGCGCGCGCTTGCCGCCGATCCGTGCCTGTTGCTGCTCGACGAGCCCGCGGCGGGCCTTCGTTACCTCGAGAAGCGGCAATTGGCATCGCTGTTGCGAAGCTTGCGCGAGGAGGGCATGACGATTCTTCTGGTCGAGCACGATATGGATTTCGTGATGGGATTGACCGATCGACTGGTGGTGATGGATTTCGGCGAGATGCTGGCGCAGGGCCTGCCCGGCGAAATCCAGAAGAACCCCGTCGTTCTCGAAGCGTATCTCGGCGGCGTCTGAACGCAAGCGGAAATTTCGATGTCGGCGCTCCTCGAGATCCGTGATCTGCACGTCGCCTACGGCAAGGTCGAGGCTGTACACGGCGTATCGCTGGCGGTCGACGTGGCGCGCATCGTTACTGTCATCGGGCCTAATGGCGCCGGCAAGACGACACTTTTGGCGGCGATCATGGGCCTGTTGCCGTCGCGCGGAGAGATTCGCTATGACGGCGCCCCATTCGCGGCGGGTGACGTCGAGCAACGCGTCGCACGAGGTGTGACGCTCGTCCCGGAGAAGCGCGAGCTGTTTGCGTCCATGAGCGTGGCTGACAATCTCGAGCTTGGCGGGTTTCAGCGCTATCGCGCGGGGGACAGAATGCGCGCCGCGTCGCTTGCCGACATTTACGAACGGTTCCCGCGGCTTGCCGAGCGTCGGACGCAACTCGCCGGCACCTTGTCGGGTGGAGAGCGGCAAATGCTCGCGCTGGGCCGCGCGCTGATGGCCAAGCCGAGATTGCTGATGCTCGATGAACCGAGCCTGGGTCTGGCGCCGCTGATCGTCAAGGAAATATTCAGCATTATTGCGGCACTCAAGGCGAGCGGCGTTTCGGTGCTGCTGGTCGAACAGAACGCGCGGGCGGCGCTGCAGGTTTCCGACTACGGCTACGTGCTCGAGACCGGCGAGCTCGCAATCGAGGGTCCTAGTGCGTCGCTCGCAGTCGACGCGCGCGTGGCCGCAACTTACCTTGGACAAGCGACGGCGTGAAACCTCCACATCCGATGCGATTGC
>DATMNH010000197.1:0-7950 GCA_035568975.1 Casimicrobiaceae bacterium | reverse complement strand
AGCGTCGGTGACCAATACTCGTAATAACAACACCACCGACCCCGCCACCGGAGAGACCGTTCCGGTCAATCAGCGCAACAACGGCCTGGTATTCTGCTGCGCCAGTGTTTTCCTCGCGAGCAAGGTGAACGACTACATCGGCGGCTTCGTCCAGTGGACTTATAACAATCTAGCAACGACGGCTGATGGAACGCTCGGAGGTCACAGCGGTATCGACAACACCGACCTCCGGGTCGTTGGCAAATACTCCGGCGCAGGAGCTGCAGAGCCGGATTTGATTTACGGTGCAACGCTACACAACAACCCCACGGTACAGGATGTCTGGAATAGCACCCCGGCGTTCGGGTTTCCGTTTACGACCTCACCACTGGCCAACACGCCATCCGCCGCAACGATTATTGATGGGGGGCTCGCGCAGCAGGTCGCGGGGATGGGGGGCTACATCTTCTGGAAGAAGACGCTCTATGGCGAGCTATCGTTCTACCGCACCGCGGATGGCGCGTTTTCCATCCTGCGCCAGGGCCAGGATATCCACACCGACGGCGGCGTGGCCGCGCTGAAGGGATACAACCCGTACTGGCGCTTCGCCTACAACCACGACTGGGGCGCGAACTCGGTGATGGTGGGCACATATGGGATCGTCGCCGACCGCTATCCCAGCAACTTCGACACTTCGACGCCAACGGATCGCTTCCGCGACATCGCGGTCGATGCGCAATACCAGTACATTACCGACCCGCATACGTTCACCGCACAGGCGACGTACATCCACGAAAAGCAATCGTACAACGCGAGTTTTCCGGTGACCCTGGAGACCGGCGCGGGCATCGGCGCGGGGCCCACGCCGGCGAACCCGACCGACACACTGCGCACGTTCAAGGCAAAGGCGACCTACTATCACGACCGCAAGTACGGCGGATCGCTCGGATACTTCTCCACCACCGGCACAGCTGACAGCGGTCTCTACGGCGCCGATGCCGATGGCAACGCAAGAAAACCGGACAGCAGCGGGTACATCATCGAACTTGACTACCTGCCGATCCAAAATATCCGACTGATGCTGCAGTACACGGGGTACAACAAGTTCAACGGCTCGTCGACCAACTACGATGGCAACGGCCGTAATGCCCGAGACAACAACACGTTGTTCTTCAATGTCTGGGCGGCATTTTGATCGCTTGGGCGAAATCCGGGTAAGTCGGATGGCACGGCGGACGGGCGGATAGCATTCCGCGAGAGGGAGTTCGGCGATGAGGTACATTAGTTGCGCAATCTTCGCACTGCTTGCAAGCGCTGCGACGCTCTTGAGTGCCCAGACCATTCCGCCCGATGTCCAAAAGGCAGCCGAGGAAAAGGCCGTCAACCTTTGCTCGACCTGTCACGGGCCGCGTGGAATCAGCACGTCGTCGGAGTTTCCCATCCTTGCTGCGCAGCATAAGGGCTATCTGGCGGCTCAGATCGACGCGTTCAGGAAACAGGCGCGCGCGGAGAAGGACGCACACGACTTCATGTGGGGTATCGCGGGCCAACTTGATGAGAAGATTATTAACGGGATCGCGGCTTATTACGCAAGTCAGCCGCCTGCGCGAGGCCGGACTGATGACCCCTCGCTTGTGGCGAAGGGGAAGGAGCTGTACGACAAAGGCCTGCCTGACCGGGCTATCCCCGCGTGCGCAACGTGCCACGGTGCGAATGGTGAAGGAATCGCTGATTTCCCGCGCCTGGCCGGCCAACATGCAAAATACGTTGCCAAGCAGTTGACCTACATTCAGACGTTAACCCGCGCGGCGCCGGTGATGCACGGTATCGTCAAGGATCTCACACCGGACGAGATACAGGCTGTCGCCGCTTACGTACAGTCGAAGTAGCCACGCTGGACCAACGATCAACCGCTGAACGTCTTCTACTTGCCGCGAGCGGCTTGATTGTCGACAGTCCCAGCTCCACCCAAAGCTGGCGGTCGGCATCAAGGTTATCGATCAAGCGGAAATGCGCGCCGGCGAAGGCCGCATCGCGGCCGAACTGTGCGCCGTCGAAGCTTGCCTCGTAACCCAGCTGCGCGCCGTTGAAACCCGCCACGTCGCCGAACTGCGCGCCGTAGAAGCTTGGCTCGTCGCCGAACTCTGCGCCGTCGAAGCTCGCATCGCGGCCGAACAGAAAACCCGAGAAATCGATGGTCGCTTCTCGAAATCGACGTTGCCGAAGTCCGGTCTCGGCTCAGGCCAGGCGGCGCGCCACAGCTTCCAGACCTCTTTGCCGGCTCGCGCGAGTACAAGGAAGCCGGCCGGCGCAGGCGCCTCCGACCTACCAAGTTCGTCCTGGCGGTCGGCGAACAACACTGCCAGCACCTCCTGGGCCAGCGCCTTCTTGTTTTCGTCGCCTGAACTCATCGCTGAATTCCTGTTGGCAGGATGGCACTGCAAGTCGCGGTGGAGTCAATCCAAAAACGCGTTGCTCGCGCTTATCCGTGGAGGTTAACCTGGTCGGCAGTAGTAGCCTGCCTTTGTGGCGTCACGCAAACTTCGATTAGGGCCGAAAGGGTTAGCGTCCCCTATCCGCGAAAGTCTACGTCCGCTGCGCGAACTTAAGCTCGGTCCCCGAACTGCCGCCTTTGGCCGAAGTGAGACGATGGTGATCGGCCGAGACCGACGTTCGAGGCGCCAGGCGTCACCGGTGACGCAGGGAACCCGCACCATCCTGCAAAGGTGCATCCAAATTACCCTCTCCCAGGCGACGGTAGCCCAGGACCAGGAATAGCGGCATGCGCGATGCTGTTTACTTACAACGAGGTCTTTGGGTGCTGTCGCCTGCAGGTCCAAGAAGGGTCGCGGCTTCTCTATCGCTTGCATCGTTGTCGACGCTGTGGGTTAGCTCTATCGATAGCTGCATTAGCTTTTTAGCTGACAGGAGGTAGCCATGCCCCGATCCCGTTGTCGTTTTGTGGCGAGTCTCAACCTGACCGTCCTGGCCATCGCGGCCCTTGCCTTATCCGCTCGTGTCCTGGCTGATGATCATCGTCCGTTCCTGGACCGCTTCGATACCGTAAACCTTATTGCCTCGACCGTTCCCGCTAACGGAGATGTGAACCCCTATGGCATCGTGGTTGTTCCCCATTCTGCGGGTGCGCTCAAGCGCGGCCACATCCTGATTAGCAACTTCAACAACGTCGACAATCTGCAGGGCACCGGAACGACCATCGTGCAGGTCAGCCCAGAAGGGGAAGTGACCCTCTTTGCGAATATCGACCCCACCGCTCTCGCCGACCGATGCCCAGGAGGCGTGGGTCTGACCACCGCGCTGGCAGTGTTACAACGCGGCTGGGTGATCGTTGGAAGTCTTCCGGCGAGCAAGGGAACGTCGGCAACAGCACGCGCTGGCTGCCTGATCGTGCTCAACAGCGCCGGCCATGTAGTGGAAACCTTCCACGGCGGCGACATCAACGGGCCTTGGGACATGACTGCCCTCGACGCAGAGGATCACGCCTGGCTCTTCGTCACCAATGTGCTCAACGGCGACGTAACGAAGGGCGATCCGCACGTGGTCCATCAGGGCACGGTGCTGCGCATCGCACTGGAGGTTCCGGAACAAGGCGAAGGAATACCAGCGCGTGGGCTGACCACGGTGATCGGGTCGGGTTTCTCGGAGACGGCGGACCCGGGGGCCTTGGTCATTGGTCCGACTGGCGTGGGGCTCGCAACGGATGGCACGCTCTATGTGGCCGACACCCTTAACAACCGAATCGCTGCCATACCACATGCGCTCACGCGTCAGACCACAGCCTTCACGGGGTTCGACGTGAGTTTCAACGGCGCGCTCAGTGCCCCGCTCGGGCTGGTAATCGCGCCCAACGGCCATGTCATCACCGCGAACGGTGGTGACGGGAACCTCGTGGAGACTACGCCCGCCGGCTCGCAGATCGCGGTAAAGACCGTGGAAAGAGCAACCGGCGCCGGGTCGCTGTTCGGAATTGCCATCGTACCTGGTGGACACGGCGTCTATTTCGTCGATGACGGCGACAACACGGTGAAGGTACTTGAATCGAAGGACGCGCCTGAAAGTGATGACGACGGCAACGACTGAGAGTGTCGGAGCGGGCGCCTGCGCGCATCACCGCGCGCGCCTAACACGGGCGTAATACTAGGTTCTGCGCGCGTCGCGCTGGGTGGTATCACCTAGAACTGCGCGCGCCGCCTTCGGACGTAGGACGGGCATGCTGCGTACTTCGGGCCGCGCACGACGTGACCAACACGGGGCCCCCACGCGCGTCCGTTCTCGAATTCTAAGCTTGGCGCTGTCGTTGGGACGCGGAAGACCTGGTAATCAGCGTGCTGCTTTTGCGCTAAGGAGCAGTGCTTCGACCGACGCACATCCACCGCCACCGCTACTTCGAGGTGCCGGCGCGAACGGCCGCTCATCGGAAATTTCTGCGGCGACTGCGAACGGCCGGAGTTGGCCTATTCTGTTGAAAAACTCGAAAATGCGCCCGCTGCGTTTTCTTGCCAAGCTGAATCGCGATCGCCAGGTCGGCCTATGAATCTCCAGAGGGCCAATCAGAAGGCTCGTGGTGGCGCGCAGTATGCGGTCGCGTGTCCCCCCGCGTCCGAAATGCAACGAAGCCTCTGAGGGCCTGTAATTTTTCCGACAGCTCTGGAAACGGAGTTTTTCAACAGAATAGGCCGGTAAGCGCCCGCCCGCGGGCAGGCGCTTTTGCACTGCGATGCTTGAGAAGCAGACTACCGCTTTACCGATCCAGCGCTCACACCTCGGTCTGTTCCGCGATCTCCAGCGCGTCGTCGACCTCTATGCCTAGATATCGTACTGTGCTTTCTAGCTTCGTGTGCCCGAGAAGCAGCTGAACCGCCCTGAGATTCTTCGTGCGTCGGTAGATCAACGACGCTTTTGTCCGGCGCATCGAATGTGTTCCATACGAATTCGGATCAAGACCGATTTCCGCGACCCAGTGATCGACGATTCGCGCGTACTGCCTGGTGCCAAGGTGCGGCGATTTGCTGACACGACTAGGGAATAGAAACGATTCGGACTTCAGTCCGACACGCGCAATCCACGTCTCCATCGCTTCGCGTGTTTGCGCCGTGATCTCAAACTGCACCGGACGCTGGGTCTTCTGCTGCAAGACCATCGCTCGCGCTGCGACTCGATCGCCGTGACGTACGTCACGTACGCGAAGTCGCACCAGATCGCAGGCGCGGAGCTTGCTGTCGATGCCAAGGTCGAACAGGGCAAGCTCTCGCAGCCGTTCCTGCATTTGCAGGCGAATGCGGATAGCCCAGATCTCTTTGAGCTTGAAAGGCGTTTTCTGACCGACGAGCTTGCCCTTGTTCCATGCTGGGTGACGTTGTGCGGTGTGACTTGATTCCATGAGCCTCTCCTTTCAGTGAAGGGAGGTCTCACTTTGCACCGCGCTCGGCGTTAGCCTTCGGCGACTCGAAACGGCGGCCGCCATGACAGCAATTGCGTTGCCCATACATGCAACTTCCCGAGCTGCAGTATGCTTCAAGGAATTGGCATTGGCTGAAGCCTTGGATGGCACATGGCGAGGCGAAGATACTTCAGATACCAAAGACCGAAAGGGTAGTTTGCGCGGTCCCGCGAGGCCAACAGTTTGACCAAGTCAAAATGATTCGTGATTGTTCGGCGCGGCGGGCTCTCAAAGACGGGCTGGCCGGCGATATGGGACATGATGGACTTCGCCACATGTGCATAGGCCCAAGGCGTCGAAGTGTTTGTTTCGATCACGCCCGGCGCCAGGAGGAAGAGTCTGCGAGCGTCGATCGAGCGGAACCCTGAGTAGCAGCGCCTGCTTACGTCGTTCAGGCTCCCTGCCTTGGAAATCGCCTCCACGTTCAGGTAGCCGAGATCCATGCCGTAACCGGTTCCCCAAAGCAACAGGTCGGTCTTGATCTCCTCGCCGCTTGACACGCACGTCGTCTTGCCACGGAGCGATTGCACTTCGCCCCGGTACTGCTCAATACGGCGGAAGTTCCGGAGCATGCCCGACCGGCCTGGGATGAGCAGGTCGCGACGAACATCGAAGTCGCCGTCCGGCATGATTTGCTCGATTCCCGCCTTCGCGTATCTCGTCCGCAGATCCTTGTTGATCAGCCGATTCACAACGCTCGCCGGCAGGCCGAGCATCTGGTACTTCGACAGGCGCCGGATGTCGACTCCAAGGTGTTTGGACTGGCGCGTCGGGCGCATCCATTTGGTGGAACGATAGACCCACGCGACGCTGAGCGCGCCATGCGCGAAGCAGAGGTCCAGGAGGTCGTACGCCGAAGCGCCGCCTCCGACGACGGTGACGCGCTTGCCCTGCAAATCATCGGGATTGCGTAAGGCCGAAGAATGATATTCGGCGATCGACGAATCGATTCGCTCGACCCGCGGAACGACGGGACGATTGTGTCCGCCGGTGGCAGCGACGAGAAACTTCGACTCGTACGCGGCCGAATCGGTAGTCACGCTCCAGCCACCTTCGCACGGCCGCGCGCGAGTGACGGGAGCATTCAGGCGAATGAGGGGCGAGAGCTCAAAGCGCTCGGCCCAAGTCTCGATATTGCGCAGAATGTTTGGTTGATCCTCCCCGGACAGCGGCAAGTCGCCCAGCGTCCAGTCCTCCTTGCGGAACTGGATGTCCTGCCAGGAAGGCAGGTCGCGCCAAAGGCCGCCGATGCACTCGCGGCGCTCGAGCAGCAGGGTCTTAAGCCCGGCGTCCTTGGCATACTTCAGACAGATGACGCCGCCGATGCCTCCGCCCACGATGATCAAGTCGAGATTGGCGTTTGCGGTCATGCATGTAAATATATAGAGCGCCGCCCGCGGGCGCCGCAGCCGAATCACCGGAAAGATTGACCCGGCAACCGGATCGAGACCGAACTGCATGGATGCGCTGTCCGAGCTGCTTCGTGTGATTCGCCTGAGCGGTACGGCGTTCATTGATGCCGACCTCTACGCGCCTTGGGCGGTAGAAACGCCGCCACCGTCCGCAATCGCCGCCCGCCTGGCACCGGGCGCGGGCAGGATCATTCCGTACCACCTGGTCACGGAAGGCGCATGCCATGTAAGACTGCCAGCGCACACGCCCGTCGAGTTCGCCGCTGGCCAGGTCATCATGTTCCCGCACGGCGATGTGCACATCCTCGCGAGCACGCCAGGACTCAAACCAATGCAGATCACGACCGATGCAGTGGTCAAACTCACGCGCCCCGATTCGATCGCGAGGGTCCGCTACGGAGGAAATGGCGCGCGGACGCGGCTCATCTGTGGCTTCTTCGCCTGTGACGAGGTGCTGTCGGAGCAGCTCGTCGCGCGACTTCCGAGGCTCATGCACTGCAAGATCGGCGCGGACAGCGGCGCGGCGCTCCTGTCTCGATCGGTCCAGCCTTCCCGGGCGGCCGCGCAACTGGGTCTCGGTGCCGTTCTCGGCAAGCTCTCGGAGCTTCTGTTCGTGGACGCGATTCGCGCTTACGTTGAATCAATGTCTCAGCACGAAGGCTGGCTCACCGGCCTCAAGGACCGCTACGTCAGCCGTGGCCTCGCGCTAATGTACGGCCGCCCCAGCGAACATTGGACAATGGAGTCGCTTGCAAGGAAAGTCGGCGTCTCGAGGACCGCGCTGGCGGACCATTTTGTGCAGTGCACGGGGATGGCGCCGATGCAGTACCTGTCGCAGTGGCGCCTGCGTGTCGCAGCCGATGGACTCCGGCACACAGATAGGGCGATCAAGCTGCTTGCCGAAGCTGCGGGCTTCGGATCGACTGCGGCGTTCGCCCGCGCCTTCAGGCGCGAGTTCGGTGTTTCGCCGGACCGGTGGAGGCGAAATCAGCGTAGCGGCAAGCGTCCCGATCCCCGAGGACGCTAAAGCTCCCGAGTCCCTCAACGACCGCGTTGAGTCGATAGCGCCATTCAGCGAGCGCTATCAGCAAGTTCGCC
>DATMNH010000196.1:0-5760 GCA_035568975.1 Casimicrobiaceae bacterium | reverse complement strand
GTAGCGCGGCACGCGGTACGTGGCGCATTTCAGGCGAGGATCCGCCTCGACCGCCGCGCGCAGCTCGATCATGGACAAGCCTGTGCGCTCCAGCACCTGCTCGAACTCGCGCTGCGCGCGCTTCTTCGCCTCGGTGAGGATCATCTGGCAGCGCGACAGTGCATGCACCTCTGCGTCGCCTTTGATCTCGAGCGGCGCATAGAGCAGGTCGGGGTACTTGCCGATCACCCCCGCCATCGCGCCGATGCTCATCGTGTTCGGCATGCACGAGTAGGGCGAGAGCTCGCAGGTCATGTGGGCCTTCTTCTCGTGGTAGGCCCACAGCGCCTTGCCGACGAGCATGTCGCCTTCGCCGCCGTTCAGGCGGCTGTTGTAGTACGGCGCGGCGAGCCGCCGCAGCTCGTACTGGTCGGGCAGCCCTCGCGGCATGCCGCCGAGGGCGCGGCGCATGCGCGCGTGCGTCCAGCGCAGGAGCGCCTGGCCGGTGCGGATGCCCGCGAGCTTGAGCCGCGCATGGCGGTCGATGCCGATGTGATCCTCAAACTCCTGGCCTGCGAGGCGCATCAGGTAGTCGAGCCAGGTGGTGATCGCCGCCGGGTACACCTCGGCGCCTTCCGCCTCGAGCCAACGGTGGATGTTGTAGTTGGGTTCGCCCTCGACCGTCTGCAGGTAGAACTCACCCGTGATCTTGACGAGCGGCTTCACCCGCAAGCGGTCGACCTCGACCACGTCGAAGCGCCGCCGCACTTCCTTCATGGCGTTGACGAAATGCGGCGTCGCGAGATGCCAGGCGAGCGAGCCCCATTTCGCGCCGCGCCGGGGACGCTTGCGGAACGCCTCGTACAGATACTCGATCGACTCGCGCGCGGCCTTTTCGGTATCGCCTTTGCGCAGCTCGTAGGGGCGTAGCTGGTATTCGAGATCCTGCACGGCATCGGTGAGCACGATAGCCCACACGGCGCCGAGCGTGAGCGGCAGGTTGAGCTCGAGTCCGCCGCCCGCCGCGAAGCCCTGATCGAGGCCGCCCTGCCCCAGCAGAAACATGCGGAACGAATCGAGGCCGACGTTGCGCAGCGCGAGCTCGTAGCTCTGGTGGTACTGGCCGAAGCGGCACGCGCCGCAGGAGCCCGCAGTCACGTAAATGTAGCGCTCCGCTACTTCCTGCGCGCCGAGCTCCTTCGCCGTGGCGCGCAGGTAGTTGGTCAAGTTGCCTGTGGTGAAGCTCGTCGGGCAGCATTGCCCGATGTCGGCGACTTCGCGTCCGGTGAGGAGATCCTCGCGCGTCGCGGTCGGCAGGACCTGCGTGCGGTAGCCGAGGTTCTCCATCATGCCCTGGATGACGCGTTCGACGCGCCAGTGCAGGCCCCCGAAGAGGACCGTGACCTTGTCGCGTTCTTCGCGGGTAAACGGCCGCGGCTTGTAGGCGCGATAGGGTTCTGTGGCGCTACGGGCCGGCGGCGCGACGCTACGCGGTTTCGCCGGAACTGCGTCGTTGGCGAGAACGACGGGGATCTTGGCGAGCGCGGTGTGAGGCGCCGCGGGCGGCGGTCCGGATGCCATGGGTGAGTCCTCCGTGAAACTAAATTTCGGCGTCGTATCGGGGTCAGTGGGCCGGTCGCTGTTGTGGAATCGCCTGATGGCGCTTCCCACTAGTAGAATTCATCGCAGCAAGATCTTAGGGGAATTCATTGTGAAAATATATAACGTCATTGGGTACACGACACTGGTTGCCTATGCTGCGGCTTGCATGTATTTCGCTCCGCCTCATATCGGTTCCTGGGCGGGCTTATTCATCGGTGCGGCGTATCTCATAGCTTGCTGGTTCGTCGCCGGGTTGTATCTATCGTGTGTCGTTCACATGGGGATTACCCACCGCGCGCTCGAGTACAAAGAGTGGTTTGTAAAGGGTCTCACGCTCGTCAACAACACCTTCGGGGTCTACGTCAATCCCGTCACCTGGGTTAACCGGCACCGGCTTCACCACACGTTTTCCGACCATCCGGGAGATCCCAACAAGCTGTCTTCCGATGGCTTCTGGCGAACGATTTATCTCTGTGTGTTCCCCTACAAATCCGAAGTCAACGTGGCCAACGACGAAATCCTCAAATCCTGGCCGTTCCGCCTCGTCGCGAATCCGATGTTCGCCGTCGCTTCCCAGGTTTTCAATTTCGGGCTGCTGTGGCTCCTGGTGGGCGATCTGCGCTTCGTGGCCCTGATTTGGATTGCGACGCGGTTATTCGCGCTGTGGGTCAACATGATTCAAAACTACTGGACCCACGACCGCCGGTTCGGCTATCGGCGCTACGACGACGAACACGACAACGCGATGAACATCGGAGATTGGTTGCCGGTCACTGCGACCTTCAGCGCATGCTTGCAGAACAACCACCACCATTCCTCGGGACTTCTGCGCTTGAGTCACGAGGAATCGGAATACGACTTCGGATTTTCCGCCGTCAGGGTCATGAAGGCCCTGGGCTTGGTGCGTGCGACGACCACGGGTGCGGAATTGCCCAAGGACGCTCCGCTCCGATCCTTGAATTTCTAGCCGGCGATGGCGGGCTTCTTCCGGCTGAACGGATAGAAGAACTGGCGCCAGAAGCCATCCGGTATTTTCTCGTTGTCCAGGCCGTAGGTATCCGGCCACTTGTCGCCGTCAGGGAGGTGATAGGTCCCGAACATCCTATCGACCCATGGAAAGTGGATGGCGAAGTTCTTGTCGATGGCCTCTTTCTGCGACGTGTGATGCCAATGATGGTATCTCGGAAGGACCAGGAAAGGCTCCAGCCACTTGACGTTGGGGCCGAAATTGCAATGCGTCCAGGTGGCCTGGATGGTCACGAACAACAAGTAGGCCACGTTGATGTCGTGGGGAAACACCAACATCATCGGAATGAGAATGAACGCCCGCACCACGATGTCATCCACCAGGTGAGAGCGTGAGCCCGCGATCCAGTCGAGCGCTTTTGAGGAATGGTGGATGGCGTGGAAGCGCCACAGCCACGGCACCACGTGAAAGGCTCGATGAATCCAGTATTCAGCAAGGTCCGCGACCAGGACAGCGAAGAAAAATTGCACCAGCCAGGGCAGGCGACCGACCGTTTCGGTGACGCTCGAAATGTTCAGGATGGCCGTGAGTTGAGTGGCGGGCAGCAGGATCAGAAAGGATGTGATTTGAATCGGCAGATGCGTGGATAGGAAGTACACGATGTCCGTTAGCCACTCGCTCCGAAAAACGCTTTGCTTCGGATAGGCAGGCCACAGCACCTCGATGGGCGAAAAGATCAGCGTCATAAGCAGCAGGTCCAGCAGGAACCAATCCAGACCGATGGCCGGACCATTGTGCAGCGGTTCGCTGATCTGGACGCTCGCTCCGCCCAGCAGGGTCGCGCCGAGGGCAAACAGCATTCCGGTCAACGCCAGGAGTTTCTTCCTTCGCAGCATTGCGGACGCGACCCCCAAAATGATGGCTCCAACGACGGCAACCTGGATCAACAGGCGAATGAGGTACATCGGGTAGTACGGCCGCAACTCGGGCGAAGTCAGCAGCTGAGGAAAATGCAGGCACACCACCGCCCCGAATGCGAGCAGTCCAAGGAAGGCGGACAGGACGCCGCTCCACCAGCCTGTTCCGAACCCGGTGGGGTCTTCGTCACCGAACGTCTCGTTGATTTTTTGTTCGAGCATGGATTCCCTCCCCTTGCTAGGCAGATCAAAAATTACCTCAATTAAAGATCAAGATCAAACGCGCCACCAAAAAGGAGGCGGCATGAACGGCGCCCGCGGCAGGGCGCTTGCCGGACTTTTGCCGAAGTCGAATTGAAGACTGGCACCTACCACGCGATGCTAAAGCAGCTCGGCATCAGCGAGAAGGACTTGAAATGACTGCGATGAATTTGGCGAGAGACTTGCGAATCGTATGGAAACTCTAGCTTATGCAGTCCGGCTCGAGCCGGCAAAGGAAGGCGGTTACGTCGTGACCTGCCGCGATCTCCCTGAAGTGGTTACGCAGGGAGACGATTTTGAAGAGGCGCTAGCGCAGGCGAGTGATGCGTTGGATGAAGCGTTTGCCGCACGCATCGATGATGGAGAGGATTTTCCGGAACCCTCGCCGCCTCGCAAAGGAGAATATATTGTCGCACCAAGCTCGGATTTAAGCGCTAAGGCTGCGCTCTATCTGGCGATGAAGGAGGCCGCAATTTCCAAGGTAGCGCTTGCACGGACGCTCCAAGTAGGTGGATCTTTGGGACGATACATGCGGCGACGAGGACGTTGCTATCGGTCGGCACAATTGGCCCAGGGCTTTACACTCTGCCGCTACGGTTGCCAATTCAAGCGCAGTCCGGGCTCGTGCCACTCCATCGCTCCGAGATGTCCTTCATGCGACAGGGTGACGTACGCGGTCCGCAGCTCTGGGCCGCCAAAGCAGAGATTGGTCACACCCATATCCGGGACTGGATGAACTTTGACATACGATCCGTCCGGCGCAATCTCCACGACGCTGCAACTGTGTAGTGCCGCTACACAGATGTTGCCAGATGCGGTGATCGCCAGGCTGTCGAGTCGCACGAAGCCCGGCAACCCGACGACCAGCGTGCCGCCGTGCGGCGAGGGCCACGGACGCTTGCGTACCATTCCGGGGGCGGTGATCTCCCATGACCATACGCGTCCGGTCTCGGTCTCGGCGACGTAGAGCGTGCGCCCATCGGGCGACAGGCCTACTCCATTGGGCGTGAGGATTGGGCCGATCACCTCGCGAATCTCGGAGCCGTCGGCGCGCGCCCAGTAAACGAAGCCGCGATCCATGTCGCGCGCCCGCCGCTTGCCGAGGTCGCTGAACCAGAATCCACCGTGAGCGTCGAACACGAGGTCGTTGGGGCCGCGCAACGCATGCTCGCCGCAGCGCGAATACAACCGCTCGACCTTGCCAGTGTCCAGGTCGACGATTTCGATGCTGCCGCCCACATAGTCCTCGCTCTGCAGATAAGGACGGAAGGTGCCGCGTTCCTTGATCCAGGCGAACCCGCCGTTGTTGCAGACGTACATCTTGCCGTCGGGTCCCAGGGCAGCCCCGTTGGGTCCTCCGCGAATGCTGGCGACCACTTCAACGCGGCCGTCCGGGGTGATGCGCGAAAGCGTTTCCCGTGCTATCTCAACTAAGATAATCGATCCGTCCGACATGGCCACCGGCCCTTCGGGGAACTGTAAATCCGATGCGAGAATTTCCATGGTCGTCTCGAAAAGTGATCCAAGCTTGCGATGGTCACGTCACCTTGAATCGTTGAAGGAGATCGTCGCTCAACGAATCGGGTCACCTGCGATCGCGGCGAGCAATGCGAACCTGGCAGCAACGCACAACGAGCGATCACTGGATCACCTTATCTGCGCGCACCAGCAGCGACTGCCGGATCGTGATCCCAGCGCCGTGGCGTATTCATGTTGATGAGTAGCGCGAACCTGGTGAGATACGTGATATAACCATGCTACACCGGCTAGCGGGAACCCCCTGCTTGAGCAATAGCCGCTTGGTGTAGCGGCCGGTCTCGCCAACCGCTCCGATTACAAGAATTCGTCGACTGCTCATGGTCGTCTCCTACCTTGCGATAGGTCGGAATGTCGGGAGCTCACCCAGCTTCCGCTCGTACGAGCACCGCGAGATGCATCCGCCGTCGAAGCGCAAAGCCCAACTTGCGGTAGAGGGCGATAGCCGCATGGTTTGAGCTAAAGACATGCAGGAACGGGATTTCGAACCGCGCTGCT
>DATMNH010000195.1:0-3053 GCA_035568975.1 Casimicrobiaceae bacterium | reverse complement strand
GCGGGCATCGTGATCAGCGCCTCGCACAATCCGTTCGAGGACAACGGCATCAAGTTTTTTTCGGCCGCGGGAACCAAGCTGCCCGACTCGGTCGAGCACGCTATCGAGCGCAGCATGGACGAGCCTCTCGCGTGCGTTTCGTCGGCCGAGCTCGGCAAGGCGCGACGCGTCAACGACGCTGCGGGCCGCTACATCGAATTCTGCAAGGCGACGTTTCCCAACGAGCTCGATCTCAAGGGCCTGAAGCTGGTGGTCGATTGCGCGCACGGCGCTGGCTATCACGTCGCGCCGCCGGTGTTTCACGAGCTGGGCGCGGAGGTGGTCGCCATCGGCAACGATCCCGACGGTCTCAACATCAACGCCGGCGTCGGTGCGATGCATCCCAAGTATCTGCAGGCTGCGGTGAGGGAGCACCAAGCCGATCTCGGCCTCGCGCTTGACGGCGACGGCGACCGGCTGGTGATGGTCGATGCCGAAGGTCGCTTGTACGACGGCGACCAGTTGCTCTACGTGATCGCGCTCGACTATCTGCGCCGCGGCACGGTGGCCGGAGGGGTCGTGGGTACGCACATGAGCAATCTCGGCCTCGAGCAGGCGTTGTCGCGAAGCAAGATCCCGTTTGCGCGCGCGCCGGTTGGCGATCGTTACGTGCTGGAAACGATGCAGCAGAAGGGCTGGCTCCTCGGCGGCGAAAATTCGGGGCACATCATCTGTCTCGACAAGCACACGACCGGCGACGCCATCGTCGCCGCTCTCGCGGTGCTGCGAGCACTGCGCGAGCAGAAGACGACGCTGGCCGCGGCCGCGGCCGACGCGGCATTGTTTCCGCAACGGCTCATCAACGTGCCGATTCGCAACGGCTTCGACTGGCGCGCGAGCGACGCCATTCGCCGCGCAGAACAGGACGCGATCATCATACTCGACGGATCCGGCCGAGTTCTGCTGCGTCCGTCCGGCACCGAGCCCGTCCTGCGGGTCATGGTCGAGGCGCGCGAAGCGCACGTCGCGGAGCGCTGCGCCCAAGGTATCGCCGAGGTAGTGGCGAAGGCAGCGGCGTGAGCCCGCGGCGAGGGCCCCCGCGCACGAAGTGCGTGGGGATCGCGCGTGGCGAATCGACGCTTGAGGCCGACACGCGACGTTTCGCTTCACACAGTCGGTGCAAAGAGGCCGAGGCGTGAGCCCGCGGCGAGGGCCCCCGCGCACGAAGTGCGTGGGGATCGCGCGTGGCGAATCGACGCTTGAGGCCGACACGCGACGTTTCGCTTCACACACTCGGTGCAAAGAGGCCGAGGCGTAAGCCGGCCACCGTCGTTCCCGCGAAAGCGGGAACCCAGTGTCTTTGGATCCACTCTACCCGCGCGAACAAATCGCGCACACCGGCGCCGTATAATTCCCTTCATGGTTGCCGTCCTACATTCCGCGCCCGAGGTCGCAGCGCCCGAGGCGCTCGCCGCGTGGACCGAACGCGTGAGCGAAGGTTTCGCGCCCGACGAGCGCGTCAAGCTGGTTGCGACGCTGGACGCCGCGCGAACGCTGTATGGCAATCGCTGCGCATTCGATGGCGAGCCATGGCTCGATCGCGCGCTCGGCACCGCTGCGATCGTCGCCGGCCTCAAGCTCGATGTCGATTCGGTTCGCGCCGCGATGATGATCGGCGCGCCCCATGCCGACGATTTCGACGTCGAGGCGTTCGGCGCGCGCTTCGGTGCGGAAGTCGCACAACTGGTCAGCGGTGTCGCGCGCATGAGCGCGATCAGAGCGATCCCGGAAGACGCCCCCGAGCACGATCGCGACGCGCATTCGGAAAGCCTGCGCAAGATGCTGCTGGCGATGGTTGGCGACATACGCGTGGTGCTGATCAAGCTCGCGGAGCGTACGCAGGCACTGCGCTTTCTGGTCTCGCACAAGGGCGCGGCGGCCGGGCAGGCCGCGCGTGAAACGCAGGACTTGTTCGCGCCGCTCGCCAATCGGCTCGGTGTGTGGCAGCTCAAATGGGAGCTGGAGGATCTCAGCCTGCGGGTGCTCGAGCCGGAGACTTACAAGCAGATCGCCAAGCTCCTCGACGAGCGCCGCCTAGACCGTCAGCAATACATCGAAGAGGTCAAGGCGACGCTCAAGCGCGAGCTTGGCGCCACAGGCGTCGCCGCCGACATCTCCGGCCGCCCGAAACATATTCACAGCATCTGGACCAAGATGCGCCGCAAGCAAGCCGGCATCGATGAGCTGTACGACATCCGCGCGGTGCGCATCCTGGTCGACGAAGTCAAGGATTGCTACACCGCACTTGGGTTGGTGCACAACCTGTGGACGCCGATGGCGAAGGAATTCGACGACTACATCGCCAAGCCCAAGGCCAACAATTATCGCTCGCTGCACACCGCGGTCATCGGCCCCGAGGGCAAGCCGCTCGAGGTGCAGATTCGCACGCACGAAATGCACCGCCATTCGGAATACGGCGTTGCTGCGCATTGGCGCTACAAGGAAGGTGCCGGCGTCGGCCGCGGCGACCCGGGCTACGACGAAAAAATCGCCTGGCTGAGACAGGTGCTCGACTGGAAGGATGCGGTCGCCAACGCGGGCGAGTGGCTGCAGCAGTTCAAATCGAGCCTGTTCACGGACACCATCTATGTGCTGACGCCCCAGGGAAAGGTAGTCGACCTGCCGCGAGGATCGACACCGGTCGACTTCGCGTACGCGTTGCATACCAACCTCGGTCATCGTTGCCGCGGCGCTCGCATCGACGGGGCCATGGTGCCGCTCAATACGCCGCTCGAAAGCGGGCAGCGGGTGGAGATCGTCGCGCTCAAGCAGGGCGGCTCTTCGGTGGGCCCGAGCCGTGACTGGCTCAACCCGGAGCTCGGCTATGTGGTTAGCCACCGTGCGCGCACCAAAGTTCGGCAGTGGTTCAAGGCGCAGCAGCTCGAAGAGACGATCGCACATGGACGTTCGATCGTCGAGCGCGAGCTGCAACGCTCGCGAATGACCGCGCTCAATCTCGAAGCGGTCGCCGACAAGGCAGGAATCGCCAAGCTGGACGATTTTTTCGCGGCGGT
>DATMNH010000194.1:0-15603 GCA_035568975.1 Casimicrobiaceae bacterium | reverse complement strand
CGTCGGGTTAATGGAGACATCGAACTGCGCCGTGAGTACATACTCGTCGTCGTCGGGAACCAACTCGGCCGACTGCACTCCGATCGTATCGGCGCGCGCCGGCGCCGCGAGCGGGGGCAGCAACGCAAACGCCACGCAGAGAAGGCCGAGTACAAGACGGGACATTGGCGACGTGCCGCGAGCGGCGTCGAGCCGCGCACAGTCTCTTTCGGAGGCGATCAGATTTTCTGGAGAAGGGCGTAGAAAAACCCGTCGTGATTGTGCGCTGCGCCGGCCCCGGCTGGCAAGAGTTGTCCACCGGCGGCGCCGACTTCGGCGGAGAGCGTACATCGCAACCGCGACGCGTCGCGGTGGCCCAGGACAAATGCGTCGATCTGACCCTTGTTCTCTGCGCCGAAGATCGAGCACGTTGCGTAGAGCAGCTTGCCGCCCGACTTCAAGCAGGGCCAGAGCGCATCAAGCAGGCGCTTCTGCTGTGCGACGAATCCGTCGATATCGCTTATGCGCCGCAGCCATTTGCCATCAGGATGACGGCGTACGACGCCCGATGCGGTGCATGGAGCATCGAGCAAGATGCGATCGAACGCGACTCGGTCCCACCACGCACCGGTGTCGGCTGCGTCGGCGACGCGCAGCTTCGCGGTCAAGCGCAGCCGCGAGAGATTGCGGGCCACTCGCTCGAGCCGCGACTCGTCACTGTCGAGCGCGATCAGTTCGAGTTCGGCAAGCTCCGCGAGATGGGTTGTCTTGCCGCCGGGCGCCGCGCACGCGTCGAGCACTCGCATACCGTCATGCGCATCCAGCAACGGCGCGGCCACCTGCGCTCCGGCGTCCTGAACCGAAAACCAGCCCTCGGCATAGCCGGGCAGATCTTCGACGCGGCGCGGCTCGGAAACGATCACCCCGGACACGCCGACGGGACTGGCGGCAACGTTCGCCAGCCTCAAGGCATCGAGATACTTGTCGCGCGACGTTTCGCGGCAATTCACGCGCAGCGTCAGTGGCGGCCTGGCATTGCCTGCATCGAGAATCTCCGGCGCGCTCGCGGCATACTCCGCGAATACGAGATCGATCCACCATCGTTGATACGAATAGCGCCCTTCCAGGTCGCGGGCGATATCGTCGAGAACGCTTTCGCGGCGACGCAGAAAAGTGCGCAGGATAGCGTTGGTGAGTCCCTTGGCCGACGTGCGCTGCAGTTGACCCGTCGCCCGCACCGCGCTGTCGACCACCACATGGGCCGGCGCTGTCGTGTGGATCAGCTGATAGAAAGCCACCCATAGCAGCGCCTCGATGTTCCGATCCGTGAGCGGGCGCTCCGCGAGCATCCGTACTGCCGAGCGGACCTGCCCCAGAAAGCGAAGCGTACCGTACGCGAGGTCGGTGGCAAGAGCGCGTTCTCCCGATTTCGATGCACCCGCCTCCTCAAGTGCGCCACCCAGCGCGACACCGGCAAGCACCCTGCGCACCGCCTTCGCCGCGATGCGTTGCGCCTGCTCCATCGCGGCAAGGGAACCGTGTCGCTAGCGCACTAGCGCGAGCAGGCGGTGGATACGCTCCTCGGTCGGCGGATGCGTGCTGAAAAGTCCCGCGATGCCGCCGCCGTGCAGCGGATTGATGATCATCATCTGCGCAGTCGCGGGATGTGCTTCGGCTGTTTCCAGGGGCAGACCCTTCGCATAGCGATCGATTTTCGCGAGCGCGTCGGCAAGAGCCCGCGGATCGCCGGAGATTTCCGAGCCGGTCCGATCGGCTTCGTATTCGCGGCCGCGCGAGATCGCAAGCTGAATCAGCAGCGCCGCAATCGGCGCCAGGATCAGCACTAGAATCGCCAGCACCGGATTGCGGTGGTCGTCGTCGCTGCGCCCAAAGAACATGCCGAAGTGCGCCAGCGTCGAGATCGCGCCGGCGATCGATGCCGTAATGGTGGACGTGAGTGTGTCGCGGTTTCGAACGTGCGCGAGCTCATGCGCCAACACGCCGCGCAATTCCCGCGCGGTCAGCAGCTGCAGGATGCCCGTCGTGGCAGCAAGTGCCGCGTGTTCGGGGCTGCGTCCGGTCGCGAACGCATTGGGCTGCGCTTCGTCGATCAGGTAGACCCGCGGCATTGGCAATCCGGCACGCCCGGCAAGATCCTTGACCGTGGTATAGAGCTGCGGTGCCGATGTCGCGTCGACCTCGCGTGCGTTGTAGAGCTTCAGCACCATGGTGTCCGAGAACCAGTATGCCCACAGATTGACGGCCAGTCCGAACGCCAGGGCCAGCAGCATTCCCTGTCCTCCCCCCAGCACCGCACCGACCATGCCGAACAAGGCCATGATCGCGGCCATCAACAAACTCGTTTTGAACCAGTTGCCGAACATCGTCGCCTCCCTACCCGAGCGTGCGGGTCTCGATTCAGTCTCCCACACGTTAGATGGTGGTGGACGGGGAATGATTCAACGGCTCGGATGGTTGCCCAGGCATGCCCCAAGCTGACCTTGGCCGGAACTGGCCCGCGCGCTGGGCTTTCAGTTGGCCGCGCTTGCGCCCGCGCAGCTCCCAGTTTCGATCGGGTTGCCGGACAAGAATTCCGGCGCGCTAAGGCGTCTGCCGCCGGCACGTTGCAATTCGCGTACGGCAAGAGCGCCTTCGCCGCAAGCTAGGAGCAGACCGCCACTGTCCGCCCGGATGACAATGCCCGGGACGCCGAAGCGGCCCGACACCGGTTCTGAAGCCCAGATCTTGATCGGTTTCCCAGCCAGCAAAGTGACGGCTCCGGGGGTCGGGTTCAGAGCCCTCACCTGGCGATCGATGGCGAGCGCGGGAACTCGCCAATCGATGGCCGCGTCGCCGCGGGAGATCTTACGGGCATAGGTCACGCCGGCTTCCTGCTGCGGAAAAGCATCGACACGGCCGTCGCGCTGAAGTCGGATGAGCGTTTCGACAATCGCTTCCCCGCCCATGGCTGCAAGCCTGTCGGTGAGCGTCGCCGCGCTGTCGCGTGGCTCGATGGGCACCGCGTGCGCCAAGATGAGCGCGCCGGTGTCGAGCCCTGCGTCCATCTGCATGATGCTGATTCCCGTTTGCGCGTCGCCCTCGAGCAAGGCACGCTGGATTGGTGCCGCACCTCGCCAGCGCGGCAGGAGCGAGGCGTGGACGTTGATGCAACCGTGTCGTGGAGTCTCAAGGACCGGCTGCGGCAAGATCAACCCGTAAGCCGCAACTATGAGCACATCGAGCGCGGCGCGGGCGAGCGCGGCGCGGGCGGCTTGGTCAGCGAGCGTCACCGGTTGAAGGAGCGCCAATCCTCGTTCGAGCGCGAGCGACGCTACCGCGCTGGGGGTGAGCTTGAGTCCGCGCCCCCGCGGCCGGTCGGGCCGGGTCAGGACCAGGACAACGTGGAATCGGGCGCTAAGAATCGCCGCCAGAGCCGTTGCGGCGAACGGCGGCGTGCCAGCGAACCCGACTCGCAAAGCGGCTGCCACGGTTGGGAACTGAGGTGGGAACTGAGGTGGAAACTGAGCCGGGAACCGAGTCGGGGAACCAAGGTGGTAGAGCGGCCGGCTTTAGCCGGCGAGCCGCTGTTTTTTTCGGAGTCGCGCCGAAAGGCGTGCCCGCTTCAGCGGCGACAGATAGTCGACGAAGACCTTGCCGATCAGATGATCCATCTCATGCTGGATACACACCGCGAGCATGCCGTCGGTGGACAGCTCAAACGCCTCTCCGTGCTCGTTCTGTGCGCGAACCGTGATCTTGGCCGCCCGGACGACCTTGTCGTAATACCCCGGCACCGAGAGGCAGCCCTCTTCGGACTCGGTCTCGCCCTCCGCCGCGACGATCTCCGGATTGATGAAAACGCGCAGCTCGTCGCGCGCTTCGCTGACATCGATCACCAGCACCCGCTTGTGCACGTTGACTTGCGTCGCGGCCAATCCCACGCCTGGCACGCTGTACATGGTCTCGGCCAGGTCGGCGACGAGTTTGCGGATGTCGGCGGTGACGGCAGGGACCGGCGAGGCGACCTTTCTCAGCCGGGAATCGGGGTACTCAAGAATGTCCAGAACCATAAATGCTTGCAAAATGCATACTCGGGATGCAGAATCAGCCTTAAACGCTTATTTTGCGGCGGTTTAGGACGTTTGCAAGTCCACCTGACGCCGCCTTTTTGGGAGAGGCCTCATGCGCCTAAAGTCTATCATAGCGCCGCTGCTGTTTTCGGCCTGCGCGCTGCCGTTTCTGCTCTCGGCGTCTGCTGCCCGGGCGCAGGATCTCCAGCTCCAGGACAACCCTCCCGACCGGTACACGGTGCAAAAGGGCGACACGCTATGGGGCATTTCCGGAAAGTTTCTGAAGCAGCCTTGGCGCTGGCCCGAAATCTGGCGCATGAATCGCGACCAAATCAGGAATCCGCATTTGATCTATCCGGGTGACGTCATCGCGCTGGACAAGGTCAACGGCGAATGGCGTCTCTCCCTTGCACGGGGCGAGGTCGGCCCGCGGCCGGCTGTACGGCTGTCCCCTTCGATACGCGTGGACAGTCTGGAGGGCGAAGCGATTCCCAGCATCCCGCCGGGCGACCTCGCTCCCTTCCTTTCGCTGCCCATCGTCACTGGCGCCGACGGCATTCCAGGCGCGGCCAAGATCATCGCTGCCCGCGACAATCGCGTCGTGCGCGGCGTCGGCGATTTCGTCTACGCGATCAACATCGACGAGAAGTCGGGCACGCAGTGGTACATCTATCGCCCGGGTAAGGTGCTGCATTCTTTCGACAGCGACGAAACGCTGGGCTACGAAATGCGTTATCTGGGGACGGCCCGCGTCGATCGCTTCGGCGAAGTCGCCCGAATGGAGATCACCACCGCGCGCGAGGAAATTCTGCTCAACGATCAGCTCCTGCCCGCTCCGCGGGAGGAGCTGGTGAATTATGTCCCTCACGCGCCGGACAAAATCGTCGACGGCCGCATCATCGCGCTCGGGGGCAATAGCGCCGAAGCCGGGCGCGGATCCGTCATCACGCTCGATCGGGGCACGCGCGACGGTATCGAGGTCGGGCACGTGCTGGCGATCTATCATCCCACGCCGGTCATCGTCGATCCGCGATCCTACGAAGGCCCTGACATCCTTGCCAGGTTTGCCGATCAGACGCGGGTCATCGTCCCGCCGACGCGTTACCTCAACGTTCCGCCCGAACGTTCAGGGCTGCTCTTCGTGTTCCGGACCTTCGACAAAGTGGCGTACGCTCTGGTGCTTAACGCGGCCGAGCCGGTCGTCGTCGGCGACCTCCTGCGCAAGCCCTAAGTCCCAGCGCGTCGGCGAAAAAGCGATCGATGGAGATCGATGCCCGCGCCGAGGCATGGGCGTCGCTGCAGCTTCTGCCGGGCGTGCCGCCCCGCGTGCTGGCGGGTTTGCTCAAAACCCTCGGCGGACCCGAAGAAGTACGAGGCGCCTCTCGCGCCAGTCTCGCCAAACTAGTGCCCGTCGAGGCCGCGTTGGCTATCGAACGGGGTCCCGATCCGGCGCTCCTCGAGCGAACGCTTTCCTGGATTGCCGAGCCGGGGCACGCTCTGGTCGCGTGGGATGATGCCGACTATCCGCGCGCGCTGCTGACGATAAGCGACCCTCCGCCGGCGTTCTACTACAGTGGCCGACACGAGCTTCTTAATCGGCCATCGATTGCGATCGTCGGCAGCCGCAACGCCACGCCGCAGGGTACGGACAATGCGGAGGCGTTTGCCACCACGCTCTCCGGCGCAGGATTCACCATCGTCAGCGGGCTTGCCCTGGGGATCGATACCGCGGCGCATCGAGGCGGCTTGAGCGCCGGCGGAAGCAGCATCGCGGTGATGGGGACGGGCCCGGATCGCATCTATCCGTCGGCAAACCGCGACCTTGGCCAGCGCCTCGCCGCAGAAGGCGGGGTGCTGTCGGAGTTTCCCCTCGGTACACCCCCCTTGCCCGCCAACTTTCCTCGCCGGAACCGTCTGTTGAGTGGCCTTTCCCGCGGAGTTCTCGTCGTCGAGGCGACGCTCGCCAGTGGCTCGCTGATCACCGCGCGGTTTGCCGCTGAGCAGGGCCGCGAGGTATTCGCCATTCCGGGTTCGATTCACTCCCCCTTCTCCAAAGGAAGCCATCGCCTGATCAAAGAGGGTGCCAAGCTGGTCGAGACCGCGCATGACGTGCTCGAGGAGCTCGGCGCCGTGGCGCCCCCAAAAGGCGCTGGAACGCAGGCGCCCGCACCGGACGTGCAAGGCAACGCCGGACGGGTGCTCGAGGCGCTCGGGCACGATCCTGCGGGCGTTGATGCGCTGACCGCTCGCACCAGCCTCGCCGCTGGGGCGATATCCGTCGCGCTGGTCGAGCTGGAGCTTTCCGGACGCGTCACACCGCTTCCGGGTGGAGCATTCCAGCGCGTGCGTTAGGGCGAGGCGTCCCCATCTAGGGCTAGCGTTGCCTTGTCTTCGAGGCGGTCCTTGCTATCATTCGCCCCTCCTTTGCCCGCTGAACCCGTAGCGCCCCGATGGCCAAAAGCCTGATCATCGCCGAGAAGCCTTCCGTTGCCGCGGACATCGCGCGTGCTCTGGGCGGCTTTGCCCGCCATGCCGACTACTTCGAAAGTGATCGCTACGTGCTGTCGTCGGCGATCGGCCATCTCCTCGAGCTCGGCATGCCCGAGGAAGAGGAAGTCAAGCGCGGCAAGTGGACGTTCGCTCACTTACCCGCGATACCGTCGAAATTCGCGCTCAAGCCGATCGAAAAGGCTGAGGCCCGCCTGCGACTGCTGCTGAAGTTGTTGAAGCGCAAGGACGTGACGGCCCTTGTCAACGCCTGCGACGCGGGCCGCGAAGGCGAGTTGATCTTCCGCAATATCGCGCAGTACGCCAAGACCGCAAAGCCGATCAAGCGGCTGTGGTTGCAGTCGATGACTCAGGGCTCGATCCGGGACGCATTCGGTCACTTGCGCGCGGATGAGACGATGCGTCCGCTCGCCGACGCTGCGGTATGCCGGTCTGAATCCGATTGGCTGGTCGGCATCAACGGCACACGGGCCATGACCGCTTTCAATTCGAAGTCAGGCGGCTTCCAGCTCACGACGGTCGGCCGTGTTCAGACACCGACGCTCGCCATCCTGGTCGAGCGCGAGGAGCAAATCCGCGCATTTCGCCCGCGTGGCTACTGGGAGGTGCACGGGACGTTTCGCGCCGCGGGTGGCGAGTACGACGGCCGCTGGTTCGACGAGGCCTTCAAAAAATCCGACGACGATGCCGATGCCCGCGCCGAAAGACTCTGGGACGAGGCGGCCGCCGGTGCTATCGCAGCCAAATGCGAAGGAGAGCAGGGCACCGTCACCGAAGAGACCAAGCCTTCGACGCAGATGTCCCCGCTGCTCTACGACCTGACCAGCCTGCAGCGCGAAGCCAATGGCCGATTCGGCCTGTCCGCGCGCACGACCTTGTCGCTTGCGCAAGCGCTCTACGAGAAACACAAGGTGCTGACTTATCCCCGCACCGACTCGCGCGCGCTGCCGGAAGATTATCTGGGGACCGTCAAGGACACGCTTGAATCGCTGCGCGAATCGAACGCTTACGCTGTCTTCGCCGGCCAGGTGCTGAAGGCAAAATGGGTCAAGCCCAATAAGCGGATCTTCGACAACAGCAAAATCTCCGATCACTTCGCGATCATTCCGACCCTGCAGCGCCCGAAAAGCCTCAACGAGCTCGAGGCCAAGCTCTACGATCTGGTGGTCAAGAGATTCCTGGCGGTGTTCTATCCTCCCGCGGAATATTTGCTCACTACCCGCATTACGCGCGTTGCCGGTGAGCCCTTCAAGACCGAGGGCAAGGTGCTGACCTCGCCTGGCTGGCTGACGGTCTATGGCAAGGAAGCGCAAGTCGACAGCGATGCGACGCTTGCCGCCGTCAAAGCAAACGAAAAGGTCGCGACCGAAGAAGTACGGATCGTAGCCAATCAGACCAAGGCTCCGGCGCGCCTGACCGAAGCGACGCTGCTGTCGGCAATGGAAGGCGCCGGAAAGCTGATCGATGACGACGAACTGCGCGAGGCGATGCGCGAAAAGGGCCTCGGCACGCCGGCAACGCGAGCGCAGATCATCGAAGGACTGATCCTCGAGAAATACGTGCTGCGCGAGGGGCGCGAGCTTCACCCGACAGCGAAGGCGTTTTCCCTGATGACGCTGTTGCACGGCCTTGGCATCCCCGAGCTCTTCTCGCCGGAATTGACTGCGGAATGGGAATTCAAACTCTCGCAGATGGAGCATGGCAAGCTCAAGCGCGAGCAGTTCATGCGCGAAATCGTCAAGATGACCCGGCACCTGGTCGGTCAGGCGAAAAATTACGAAAGCGACACCATCCCGGGGGACTTTGCGACCCTTAGCGTTCGCTGCCCGAAATGCGGCGGTGAAGTGCATGAGAACTACAAGAAGTTTCAGTGCCAGTCGTGCGATTTTGGTTTCTGGAAGATCGTCGCCGGCCGCCAACTCGATGCGGCGGAGGCCGAGGCGCTGCTCACGAAACGCGAAGTGGGCCCGCTGGAAGGCTTCCGAAGCAAGTTGGGCCGTCCGTTTGCGGCAAAGCTGAAGCTCAATGACGCCAACGAAGTTCAATTCGACTTTGGCGACGGTTCGGGCGACGGGAGCGATGCGGTCGCGCCGGATTTCAGCGGCCAGGAATCGCTGGGCCCCTGTCCGAAATGCCGCAATGCGGTTTTCGAGCTACCCGCCGCCTATGTTTGCGAAAAAGCCGTCGGTCCGAATAAGACCTGCGACTTCCGTTCCGGGCGGGTGATACTGCAGCGTCCCGTGGAGCGCGCGCAAATGCAAAAGCTGCTTGCGACCGGCAAGACCGATCTGCTCCAATTCGTGTCCTCGCGAACGCGCCGCCCGTTTGCCGCGTTCCTGGTGAGGCAAGGCGATGGCAAGATCGGGTTCGAGTTTCAGGTCAAGGATGGCGCTAAAGGGCGCGGCGCCCGCGGCGCGCGCACCGGCACCGCGGTACGAGTGCTCGGCGCTCATCCCGAGGACAAGCGACCGGTCGAGTTGCACGCAGGACGCTATGGCCCGTATGTAAAACACGGCGCCGTCAATGCGACCTTGCCAGACAAGGACGGTATGGATGCGCTGACCTTGGCGGACGCCGTCGCGCTGCTTGACGCCAAGTCAGGCAGATCAGCAGGCAAGGCGGCAGGCCCGCGCCGCGGCGCCCGGTCACCGAAGGTGACAATCATCAAGTCACCGCAGCAGCCAACCATCAAGCCACCGAAGCAGACGATCATCAAGCCATCGAAGGTGACAACCGCTTTGTCACCGAAGGCGACAATGAGGAAGAAAGTCGCTGCAAAACCAAAGGCAGCGAAGACGCCGATCCGCAGGCGCCGCGCTTAGTGCCACGGCTTTAAGCTAAATATCCAGGTTGCGCACGCCCAATGCATTGGTTTCTATGAACTCGCGGCGTGGCTCGACTTCCTCGCCCATCAAGGTGGTGAATATTTCGTCCGACGCGATTCCATCCTCGATCTGAATCCGGAGGAGGCGCCGCGCCTTCGGGTCCATCGTGGTCTCCCACAGCTGCTCCGGATTCATCTCGCCCAAGCCTTTGTAGCGTTGAATCGAAACTGCGCCGCGTGCCTCGGCGAGCAGCCAATCCAGCGCCTCCCTGAAGGTGCGCGCGGCTGCGCTCTTTTCGCCCCGACGCACGGTCGCCCCTTCGTGGATCAGGCCTTGAAGTACCTCGCTGGCGGTCTTGATCTGTGCGTAATCGCCGCTGCCCAGAAAGTCAGCGTCGAGTCCCGTCGTGTGCGGCGTGCCGTGCCGTGTACGGACAATCACCAAGCGCTGGAGCTCCGTTTCGCCGTCGTAACGGGCGTGAACCCTGACCTCCGGGTCGGCAATTGCGGCTTGAAGCGCGGCCGCGCTCTGCGCCGCGGCCGCCGGATCCCCGAGCTCGAGCCTCACGCCCGTCAGCAGCGCATGCAGGGCCGCCGGGTCGATCAGGCGTGATACACGGTCGATCACGGCCTCGGCGAGCAGATACTGCCGCGCGACATTCTCGAGCGCCTCGGTGGAAAGTGCCTGTTGGCCGACGCCGGGAACGAGCTCGGCACCCTTCAACGCGACCTTGAGCAGATGCTGCTTCAAGTCGTGATCGTCCTTCAGATACGATTCTTCCTTGCCCTGTTTGACTTTGTACAGCGGCGGTTGCGCAATGTAGATATGCCCGCGCTCGACCAGATCCGTCATTTGGCGATAGAAGAACGTCAGCAAGAGGGTGCGGATGTGCGAGCCGTCAACGTCGGCGTCGGTCATGATGATGATGCGGTGATAACGCAGCTTGTCGACGTTATATTCGTCCTTGCCGAAGCCCGTTCCCAGCGCAGTGATCAAGGTGACGATTTCCTGCGAGCTGATCAGTTTGTCGAACCTGGCGCGCTCGACGTTCAGGATCTTGCCGCGCAGCGGAAGGATCGCCTGGAACTTGCGGTCGCGCCCCTGTTTAGCCGATCCGCCGGCCGAATCGCCCTCGACTAGGTACAACTCGCATAAGGCGGGGTCGCGCTCCTGACAATCGGCGAGCTTGCCCGGCAAGCCCATTCCATCGAGCACCCCTTTGCGGCGCGTGAGCTCGCGCGCCTTGCGCGCGGCCTCGCGGGCCCGTGCCGCGTCGACGATCTTCGCGCAGATAATGCGCGCGTCGGCCGGGTTCTCGAGCAGAAATTCGTGGAGCTTGCTGCTGACCACGTCCTGCACGATGGGCTGCACTTCCGATGAGACGAGCTTGTCCTTGGTCTGCGACGAGAACTTGGGTTCGGGCACCTTGATCGACAGGACGCATGTCAGCCCTTCGCGCATATCGTCACCGGTCGTCTCGACCTTCGCCTTCTTGGCGAGCTCCTCCTTCTCGATATAGCTGTTCAACGTTCGGGTCATCGCCTGACGAAGTCCCGTCAGGTGGGTTCCTCCGTCACGCTGCGGAATGTTGTTGGTGAACACCTGAACCGATTCTGCATACGAATCGTTCCACTGCATCGCGATGTCGACGATCACGCCATCCTTCTCGCCGATGGCGTGAAATATCTTCGAGTGCAGGACGTTCTTGCTGCGGTTCATGTACTCGACGAAGGCCTTGATGCCGCCCGAGAACGCAAAGTTCTCGCTCTTGCCGTCGCGCTGGTCGACGAGCTCGATCTTGACGCCGTTGTTCAGAAAGGACAGTTCACGGATGCGGCGGGCCAGAATGTCGTAGTGGAATTCGACATTCGAGAACGTCGCGGTCGAGGCCATGAAATGCACTTCGGTTCCGCGCCGCTCGGTTGGACCTGTCACCGCCAGCGGCGCGACCGCGACGCCGTCGCGGAATTCCATCTGATGCGCGAGGCGGTTGCGCCAGATCCTGAGCTTGAGCCACTCCGACAACCCGTTGACCACGGACACGCCGACACCGTGCAGCCCGCCGGAAACCTTGTACGAATTCTGATCGAACTTGCCGCCGGCATGCAGCTCGGTCATGACGATCTCGGCCGCAGAGCGCTTCAGCTCGTCGTCCTCCTTGATATCCGTTGGAATTCCGCGCCCGTTGTCGACCACCGAGATCGAATTGTCGGCATGAATGACTACCTTGATGTCGTCGCAATATCCTGCGAGCGCTTCGTCGATGGAGTTGTCCAGGACTTCGAATACCATGTGATGCAGCCCCGTTCCATCGGACGTGTCGCCGATGTACATGCCTGGCCGCTTGCGCACAGCCTCGAGGCCTTTGAGCACCTTGATGCTGTTGGAATCATAGTCGCTGCCGTCGTCGATCGGCTTGGGATTGGGTTCAGTCATGCGCTGATTTCTCTTTCTTTGGGGTCTTTTAAAGCGTCGACGCCGACTCTTAAGTCGGCGCCACAGGCTGGGCTCACGCGTGGATTTATGGTCAGATGCGCATCGGCATCACGACGTACTTGTAGTCGTCTCGATCGGGCATCGTGATCAGCGCGCTGGAATTGGCGTCTCCGAAAGCAAGCAGGACGCGTTCGGTCGCGAGGTTATGCAGAACATCCAACAGATAAGTGATGTTGAATCCGATATCGAGCGCTTCGCCCTTGTATTCGATCTCGAGCTCCTCTTCCGCTTCTTCCTGTTCGCTGTTGGTGCAGATGATCTTGAGCTGATCGGCGCCCAGGACCAGTCTGACGCCACGAAATTTTTCGTTCGAAAGAATCGCGGCGCGCTGCAGCGCCTGCAGCAGCTCGGTCCGCGAAAGCTCGATCTGTTTCGAGTGTCCCGTCGGGATGACGCGGTTGTAGTCCGGAAACTTTCCGTCTACCACCTTGCTCACCAACTCGATGTTGGCGAAGCGGAACCGTACCTGGTTAGCGAGCAGATCGATGGTCAGCTCGTCGTCGCTTTCTTCCAGAAGCTTGCCGACCTCCAGAACGGTCTTGCGTGGAAGTATCACTTCCTGGCGGTTGTAGCTTCCGGGGACCGAGAGGCTAGCGTACGACAACCGGTGGCCGTCGGTCGCCACAGTCTGCAGCAAGCCCTTGTCCACGACCAGCAACATGCCGTTGAGGTAATAACGGATGTCCTGCTGCGCCATCGCGAACTCGGCAAGCTTGAGCAAACCGCGAAAGTCACGCTGTGGCAGCGTAATAGTCTGCTGTTGTTCCTGCGCAAGACTGATCCGTGGATAATCGCCGGCCGGCAGCGTTTGCAGGTTAAAGCGGGAGCGATTGGCGCGCACGGTCATCTTGCTCGCCGTCGTATCGACCGTTAAGGTTGCATCGTCAGGAAGCGCCCTCAGCAGATCCTGAAGCTTGCGTGCCGCAACCGTTACCGACTGATCTTGTTTTCCAGCGAGCTCACTGTGTGCGGTGATCTGCATTTCGAGATCGGTCGCCGTCATGAACAGACGTCCATCTTTTTGTTCGACGAGAACATTGGCGAGTATAGGCAATGTCTGTCGGCGTTCGACGATGCCGGAAACAGCCTGCAAAGGCTTCAACAATGCATCTCTTGGTATTTGCTTTAATTGCATTATCTAAACCTAAGAACAGCTAATAGGAGATTGCTTGTAACCGGGACAAGTACGGAAATTTCAACATGGTCCGGCACTTGGGACCCGTGCCTCGAACTGTACAAACCGTGTGTTGCCTGTTGACGGATTGGGGACAAGAACTGGGGTGCGCGTTTGAGCCGGTTAATCAACAAATTATAAACTGTTTCGACGCTGATTTATACAGTGCCAGCATCTAGTTTCGAAGGACCTGCAGTAGGAAATTTACGTCATGGCTCATTTCCGGGAGGGAGTCCCGGAGCTTCGCAATCTGGCGGCAGGCATGGAGCACGGTCGTGTGGTCACGACCGCCAAAATTGCTGCCGATTTCGGGAAGCGAAAGCTGCGTGAGTTCCTTGGCCAGCGCCATCGCGACCTGGCGCGGGCGAGCGATGGCACGCGACCTCTTTTTCGAGTGCATGTCGGAGACTCGAATCTTGTAGTAGTCAGCAACGGTTTTTTGAATGTTCTCGATCGAAATCTGCCGATTCTGAACCGCGAGAAGATCGCGCAGAGCGTCTTTGGCGACCGTCAGCGAAATTTCCTGGCCGTGGAAGCTTGAGTATGCCGTGACACGCTTCAGCGCTCCTTCGAGCTCGCGAACGTTGGAACGGATGTGTTTGGCGATGAAGAATGCGACTTGCTCGTCGAGCTTCATTCCTGTCTGTGCGGCCTTGGAAAGAAGAATCGCCACTCGCATCTCGAGCTCGGGTGGCTCGAGCGCCACCGTGAGGCCCCATCCGAATCGCGAGATGAGCCGTTCCTCGATGCCGGCAATTTCCTTGGGATAGGTATCGCAGGTAATCACGACCTGCTTATGGGCCTCGATCAGCGTATTGAAGAGGTAGAAAAACTCCTCCTGTGTGCGGCTCTTGCCGCTAAAAAATTGGATGTCGTCGATGAGCAAAAGGTCGAGCGAACGGTAATAGCGCTTGAAATCGTCGAACGCCTTGTGCTGATAGGCGCGAACGACGTCCGACACGTATGTCTCGGCATGGATGTAGCGTATGCGCGCGTTGGGATTGTTCTCGAGAATGTGATTGCCGATGGCCTGGATCAGGTGGGTCTTTCCAAGCCCGACGCCGCCATACACAAACAGAGGGTTGTACGACGTTGGATGCTCGGCCACCTGAAGCCCACCTGCGCGAGCGAGTTGATTGGCCTTGCCGGACACGAAGGTCTCGAAGGTAAACCCGGGATTAAGGCTCGCCTGCTCGCCGCGGCGAGCCGCCACGGGCTTTGGTTCGGGAGCGTTCGCGACAGTTGCCGCGGTCACCGGCGCAGGACGCACCGCCGCGTCGGCGACGACAAAAGCGAGGCGCAGCGGACGTCCCACCGCGACCGCCGCAAGCTCCTCGATGCGGCCGGCAAAGCGCTCCTTGACCCACTGCAAAACAAAGCGATTGGGCGCAATCAAGCACAAGCCTTCTCCGGCCAACTCGAGCCGAAGCGGACGAATCCAGGTGTTGAACTGCTGCTGCGTCAACTCACGCTGAAACGACTCGAGGCAACTTTGCCAGAATGCGGGGGTCGACATAGATAAGCTGCTCGGGGGGCCAAGCTGGAAAAAAGAGCGGGCACCGTGTGGAGCCCGTCGAAGCCATTGTACTCCGCTCGGACCCGAGTTATCCACAGCGCTCTAGACGATGGTAGTGTCTCAGTTTGAAAATAAATCAGGCGCATTTTTTGCTGCGAATTACAAGCGACTTGAAGGTGCCGGATTAACACTTTGAGTGTTAATCGTCGGTCGCCACTTGAGGGCTAGAACCTCAAGATGCATGTATGGCCAGGTCCGTCGTACACGAAATAGCATAGGTCGAGGACATCCCGGCCCAGAAGACCGCTGTAGCGGGCTCCGACGAACGGATCCGATCTAGCCATGACCGTCAGCGGATCAAACGTCAGGCACCCGACTTCGGGATCCCCCAGCTTCAAAATCACCTCGTAGGATCTGACGGGTTTCGTTGCATTCATGGTGGTTGCCCAGCCAGCGCTCGTATAGAGAAGCCCCCAACCGATGAGTAGGGCTTCATCGAGTACCGTTTGTTCTGCCCCGGTGTCGAGCAACATTTCGACGCGTTGGAGCTGTGTTACTGGCGTTGGACCGCCGCGACTTGCTGCGACGATGCTCGGGCCTACTTCAACCCAGTAAATCGCTCCAAGTTGCGACTTGGAAAAGGTGAGGACTGGCATTTACCGGCGGTGCCAGTGGGTCCCCTTTTCCAGATCGTGTCGGGATACCTCCTGAACCAGGAAGCCACCTGGACCAAATCGGGAGTAACCATCCGACAAGGCATCTAGTCGCGTTTCAAATATCCGAGCCAAGGCCCCGCGCCCAACTAATGCGTACTTGCCTTCGGCACTGCTCAGCAACGTGGGTAACGCGTCTAGGTATGCGGCGACGTCCTGTTCGAACGCTGCTTGCTGGCCCGGGATTGCGAAAGTCATAGCGGGAACCTCGCAGCACGGCCCCGAGACCAGCGTGGGCGGCCCGGGTGAAGTCCTACGACCGGCCACAGGACCGGGCTCAGAGTTCACTTTTCATTGTACCCAGCTACGGATGTATGTCAAG
>DATMNH010000193.1:0-7676 GCA_035568975.1 Casimicrobiaceae bacterium | reverse complement strand
CCGACGAGATTGTCGAGCATGCCGGGGTCGATGGCTTTATTCGGGCTGCGACGTGCGAGCCACATCGACGTCAACTGGCCGAGCACCACGCCGTTGACGTGGGCGGCGTAGGTGCGGATGCCAAAGAAGCGCGCGGCAGCGCGCTCGATCAGGCACAGCGGCGGGGCGCTTAAGTGGGTCGCAATCGCATAGCGTTCGCCGCGCCATGCGCTAAGACGACCTTCGGCGGCGAGGACATCGACGACGCGATCGAGCGCGGCGGTGCGTGCCGCGACGGTCGTGAGAGAGGTGTTGAGCACAAGGACAGGTGCAGGGCCCGATGTGCGCCGATCGAACACGTCCGCGAATCGCGCCAGAAGGACCGCGCGCTCTTCGTCGACCCAGCCGACGACATCGCTCCCGATGAGCAGTGGCAGATAAATGCCGCGAGGTGCGGCGAGCTCGTGGCTGAGCCTCGCCAGGATCGCGGGTGCATGTACAATCGGACCGATCTCCACGCGCGGAGTGTATTCCCGCTCGCGCCCCTTGCCCGCCGACGTTCTAGCCCTTTTCGATCTCGACCACACGCTGCTCAGCGGCGACTGCGACGAGGCCTGGATCGAGTTCCTGATTGAGCGCGACGTGCTCGGGCGGGCTTCCTTCGAACGCGCCAACCGGCTGGTCGTGGAGCGCTACCGGCGCGGTGAAGTCGGCGTCCTCGAATTCACCGAGTTCTACGTCTCGACTCTGGAACCGCATGCGTTGCCGCAGCTCGAGACCTGGCGCAGCGAATACCTGCAGCAGAAGATCATGCCGATGATTTCCGTCGCCGCGCGCGAGCTCGTCGGCAAGCACCTGGCCGCGGGTGATCTGACGGTGCTCACGACCGCGGCGAGCCGTTTTCTCGCCGATCCGATCGCACGCGAATTCGGCTTCGAGAACCTGATAGCGACCGAACCGGAGATGCGCGACGGCCGTTTCACCGGCAGGGTTGCCGGCACGCCGAACATGCGGGAAGGCAAGATCGCCCGACTCGAGACATGGCTTGCCGATCGACACGCCAAGCTCGCGGGTTTTCGCGAGAGCTGGTTCTACAGCGACTCGCGCAACGATATTCCGCTGCTGTCGATCGTGACGCACCCGGTCGCGGTCAACGCCGATCCCACGCTGGCGGCGCTGGCGAGCGAGAAAGGCTGGCCGACGCTTCGAATCCGGTAGAATCCGTGGCTTTTCCGGACGGCTCATGACTGCCCGCATTATCGACGGCAAGGCGCGCGCCGAGCGCGCGACGGCAGAAATCAAGGTGCAGATCGCGGCGAGAGTCGCCGCGGGCAAGCCGCCTCCGGGGCTCGCGGTGGTGCTGGTGGGCGAGCATCCGGCATCGCAGATCTACGTGCGCAACAAGCGCCGCATGACCCAGGCCGTCGGTATGAAGTCCTTCGAGTTCGATTTGCCGGGAACCGTTTCGCAACCCGAGTTGCTGTCGCTGATCGGGCGTCTCAACGCCGACTCCGAGGTTCACGGCATCCTGGTCCAGCTTCCGCTGCCGAAAGAGATCGATGCCGACGTGGTCACCGAGAGCATCGACCCCACTAAGGATGTGGACGGCCTGCATCCATACAACATGGGCCGCCTGGTGCTGAAACGGCCCGTGCTGCGCCCCTGCACGCCTCAGGGCTGCATGCTCCTTATCCGCGACACGGGCGTTGACCTCGTCGGCAAGCACGCGGTGATCATCGGCCAATCGAACATCGTCGGCCGGCCGATGGCGCTCGAGCTTCTGATGGCGCGATGCACGGTGACGATCTGCCATTCGGCGACGCGAGATCTGCCGGCGATCGTGGGCACGGCGGATATTCTGGTGGCCGCGATGGGCAAGCTTGGGTTCGTGCAAGGCGCCTGGATCAAGCCGGGCGCCATCGTCATCGACGTCGGCACCAATCGCACGCCGGAAGGCAAGCTTCGCGGCGATGTCGATTTCGAATCCGCCAGGCAGCGCGCCGGGTGGATCACGCCGGTGCCGGGCGGCGTCGGCCCGATGACCATCGCCATGCTGCTCGCCAACACGTTGCGCGCCGCTCAAGCCATCGACGGCGCTTGAGCGCCACGCACTCGCGCGCGGCACTCGTTCCCGAATGTTACTTGGGAGGCGCCGGGAAAAGCGCGAACGGCGGCGGCGGCTCCTTGTCCGGCGGCACGTATGCGGGCGCTGGTTCGCCGCCGGGCCCAAGGTGCCTAATGTAGGCATAGATGGCGCGCAGGTCGGCAGTGCTCATCTGCTGGACCGTATACCACGGCATGGGTGGACGCGTCTGGAGCGACTTCGCTTTCTTGAGCCACTGCGCCTCGGTGAGATCCTGCATGTAGATCCGCAGGTTCGCCGGATACGTCGTGCCCCACGGGCCCCGCCATCCAAGGCGGTCGCCGGTCAGCCAATCCTTCTCGGGAACCTTGCCGTTGCTCGGGAAATACCCGGGGGTATGGCAATCGTTGCAGCCGCCGATTCTGACCAGGTAGTTGCCGCGCTCGAGCTGCGCCGAGCCACTAGTCTTTCCCTTGTCCGCTGCTTCGGCGATCCACGGTGCCGCGACAGCGACGGCGGCGAACATGAAGCGTGCTGCGTAAAGACCCATTTGCATTCCTGTCCCTGCTACAGAGTTGATCGGAAACCGCGCCGCTTTAACAGTCACGGCAGTGCACGGGCGTCACCCGGCCCTCAAGTGCCAAGCTTTCGGTCGCGTGAATGTCTCGATGCCGTGAGTCCCCAGGGTCACGCCGATCCCGGAATGCCCCACCCCGGACCACGGCAGCCGCGGACTGACTCGGTCGCAGCAGTTCCAATACACCGAGCCCGAATGCACCTGTTCAAGAATTCGCCTGGCCCGCTTCTCGTCACTCGTGTAAACGCCGGCGGTGAGCCCGTATTCGGTGTCGTTCATCAATGCGATCGCTTGCGCGTCGTCGGCGACTTTCTGAATGCCGATGATCGGGCCGAAGCTCTCGTCCTTCATCAGCGACATGCGGTGATCGACATTGGCAAACACGGTCGGTTCGAACCAGTTGCCCTTGCCCTTCAGGGTGCCGCCGCCGGCGAGCAGCGTCGCGCCCTTGCGCTTGGCGTCCGCGACTTGCCGGCGCAGAACGTCGAGCTGGGGCCGGCGGGTGAGCGGCCCGATGTAGCTCGATTCGTCGAGCGGGTCGCCCACCTTGAAACCTTTGACCTCCGCCACGAACGCGTCGACAAAAGCATCGTGAATCTTCTCATGAACATAGATGCGCTCCACCGAGCAGCACGATTGTCCGGTGTTGTAGAAAACCCCGTCGGCAATGCCCGCCGCGGCGGCTTGGACATCGACGTCGTCGCACACGTAGATGGGATCCTTGCCCCCGAGCTCGAGCTGGACCTTGGCCATTCTGCGGCCCGCCGCCGCGCCAACCTTGGCCCCGGTGGCATACGAGCCGGTAAAGAAAACGCCGTCGACAGCTTGTCGCAGGAGCGCCGCGCCCACGGCGGGGCCGCCGACAACGGGAATGAAGACATCGGTCGGCACTCCCGCCTCGTAGAGCATAGCCGCAATGTGGAGGCCGGTCAGCGTTGCATACTCCGAGGGCTTGTACAGGACTGCATTCCCCGCGATCAACGCGGGTATAAAAACGTTGCCGCCGACAAAGTAGGGATAGTTCCACGACGAGATGTTGGCGATCACGCCTAGCGGCTCGTGCGAGATGCGTTCCTCGAGTTTTTGCTTGGCGTCGGCGTGGACCTTTTGGTCGCGCAAGGTCCGGGGCGCTTCGGCCAGAAAAAAATCGATGCGACCGAGCAGTCCCTTGAGCTCGTTCCTGGACTGGCGGATCGGTTTGCCGACTTCGAGTGTCAGCGTGCGAGCGAGCGTTTCGTGCATGTCCGTGATGCGTTTGCGAAACGCATGAATCGTATCCAGGCGTTTTTTTATCGGCAGTGCCGCCCATGCGGGCTGCGCGGCACGGGCACGCGCGTACTTGGCGCGAACGGAACCCGCGCCGTCCTCGGTGACCTCCGCGATCAGCGTGTGGTTGGCAGGATTGAGGATTTTCATGACGCTTTAGTCAATGTACGTGGACCAGGAAGCCATTCAAATCGGGCGGAGCACGGATCGCACCGCGATATCCGCCATGATCATCGCCCTACATCGCTTCGGCAAAAAGGCGCTCGAAATCCTGCCGGGTGCACGGCCGAGGGTTGGTCTGGTGGCAGGTATCATTGATCGCCACGTCGGCCAGCGCCTCGATGTCAGCCTTGGTGACCGGCCGCTTGCCGCCATACGCGGACAGCGTGGCCGGTATCGCCAGATCGGCCTTGAGCCTCGCCAGCCAACCGATGAAGCCTTCGGCGCTCGCCTCCAGCAAAGCGCCCGGAACCGCAGCGCCGACCACGTGCGAGAGCTCGGCCATTTTCGCGATGGCGGAGGACATGTTGAAGCGCATGACATGGTCGATCATGATGCCGTTGGCGAGGCCGTGATGCAGATCGGCGACCGTCGACAGCGCATGCGCGCAGGAGTGCACCGCGCCCAGGTCCTTTTGAAACGCGATCGCGCCCATCATCGAGCTCATCATCATGTCGGAGCGCGCGGCGATGTCGTGCGGCTCGCGCACCGCCGTCCGCAGCGACCTGGCGGCGATGCGCGCTCCCTCCAACGCTATGCCGTCGCAAAGCGGATGGTAGGCCGGCGAAAGGTACGACTCGACGTTGTGCGTCAACGCGTCCATTCCGGTCGCCGCGGTAATGTGCGCCGGCAGGTCCAGCGTCAGCTCAGGGTCGGCGAATACCGCTTTGGCGAGCAGAGCCGGCGAAAAGATGATCTTCTTGATGTGCGTCGCGTCGTCGGATATCACGCTCGAGCGGCCGACCTCGGACCCGGTGCCCGCGGTGGTCGGCAGCGCGACGAAGTAGGGCAGCTCGCGCTCGATGGCGCGGACCTGCGGATGATCCCACGCGTATTCCAGCACTTCGCCCGGATGCACTGTCATGAGCGCGACCGCTTTGGCAACGTCGAGCGCGGCGCCGCCGCCGAGACCGATCACCGCGTCGGCGCGATGCGCCTTGTACGCGGCGACGCCGTGATCGACCTGGCTCTTGACGGGATTGCCCCAGATCTCCGAATAGACGCTGACATCGAGTCCCGGCAGGTCGGCGATGAAGCCTTTCAGCATCGGCAGCGGCGCGATGCCGCGGTCGGTGACGATGAGCGGACGCTTGATGCCCTGCGTCTTCAGGTGCTCGGCGACGAGCGAGCGCGCGCCGGCGCCGAAATGTATGGTTGTGGGGAAGGCGAAGCGATGGATCATGACAATCGTCCGAGAGAGAATGCCGCGCGGCGAGGGCTCCTTTAGGCTCCTGCCTCAGGAATTTCCATCGCCGATCTGCACGAAACGCAGCTCCAGCACGTCGTTGGGCCACTGCGCGACGCTGATGTCAGGACGCATCGCCCAAGTCAGCGTGCGCCGGTAGAGGGGGATCATCGGCAGGTCCGCATTCATGGCGCGAAGGACCTCGCCGATTTGCTGCCGGCGCTGGGCTGCGTCGGGCTCGACGCGAATTCCGTCGATCAGCTTGTCGAGGCGCGGGTTGGAGTAGCGCCCGCCGTTGAACGTGCCGGTACCGTCGCTCGAGTAACTGCGGAAGAGTGCGTTGAGCGACGGCCACGCATCGAACAGCGGCGACCAGCCGACCTCGTAGAAACTCGTCGTTGCCTGAGTGAGTTTGGGAAAGAATGTTGCCGTCGGCCAAACCTGGGTGCTTGCCCGGATACCGACTTGCGCAAGCATGCCGGCAACCGCCTGGCACACCGCTGCGCGAAACGCGACGTTGACGCAGTCGAGCGTCACGCTGAAGCCGTCGGGATAACCCGCCTCCTTGAGCAGTGCGCGCGCCGCCTTGACGTCATACGGCAGGCGGCGCTCGAGCTCCGGCACGTAACCGTCGACCAGGCGGGAGAAATACGAGCCGGTCGCGACGGCTTGTCCGCGGAGCACCTTGGCTACGATGGCGTCGATGTCGATTGCCTGGTAGACGGCGCGCCGCACGCGCAGGTCCTTGAACGGGTTCTTGCCCTTGACGTCGCTGAACTGCAGCTCGTCCCGGCCCTGGTCGAAACCGAGATACTGCGTTCCGATGTCGGTGATATCGGCAAGCTTGAATCGACCCTCCTGCTTCAGCCGCGCGACGTCCTGGAACGGGGGATCGATGACGAAGTCGACCTGTCCCGATATCAACGCCGCCATTCGCGTCGCATCAGACTGGATGACGACATAGATCGCCTCGTCGACATTGCCGCGCCGCCCCCACCATTCGGGATTGGCGACCAGCACGGTTCGGGTGTCGGATTCGTAACTCTTGAGCCGATAGGGCCCGGTGCCGTTGGCATTGCGAACGGCGTAGGTCTCCTGCCGAGCATTGTAGTTCTGCGGCTCGACGACTCCGTGCGCCGCGGACCAGGCCTTGCTCATGATGCCGACGTAGACGAATTTTTCCGGCAATACGGCGTCGGGTGCCGCGAGCAGGAAGTCGACGGTCAGATCGTCGACTTTGCGCGCGGCCTCGACCCCCCGAAGCTGGAAGCTCCGCTGCGAGTTCTTGGTCAGCGCCCGCTCGATGGAAAAGACGACGTCGTCCGCGGTAAAGGGCGTTCCATCGTGGAACTTCACGCCGGGTCGAAGCTTGAATCGCCAGCGTTTCGGTTCCGTGTGCTGCCACGACAAGGCAAGCGAGGGCTCGAGCGCGAAATTGCGGTCCCGGTTCACCAGAGACTCGTAGATCTGACTGACAACACGCGTCTGGTATTGCAGCGCGAGCCCGTGAGGATCCATCGACTGCGGATCGAATGCGCTCGCCATGCGCAGCGTTTTCGCCGCGAGCGGAAACGTCACCAGGCATCCGGCAAGCAGCAGGAGTCCGATCGCAACCCCGTGCGCCCGTGTCCATATTGGCGTTCTCGTTTGCGCCTTCATTCGCGTCCTATCGAGCATTACGAAAGATCAAGCATTACGAAAGTGCGTGTGACGCTCGGATTCCTAACATCGTCATTCCCGCGAAGGCGGGAATCCAGCGTCTTTTGTACAAACGCCGCGGGGTCCCCGCTTGGCCGTCCCTCGAAACTTCGCCCATCGGGCTCGCTTTCGCGGCGACGACGCCAGCCTCGTGAAATCGATCACCCAATTCGGTAACCGTCGATATTTCGCGTCATATGATCTCGAAATATCGCTTCAATTCCCAATCCGTCACCGCATCGAGCCACTGCCGCCATTCCCACTCGCGTGTAGCGGCGAAGTGATCGACGAAGTCGTCGCCGAACCAGTCGCGGGCGAGCTTCGAGCTCCTGAAATTGCGCGTGGTCTCGATCAGCGTGCGCGGCGCGCGCGGGATATTCTCCGCGCCCTGGTTGGTGCCATGGATGGGCTTGGCGGTCAGCTTGAGATTCTTTTCCATACCCGAAAGGCCCGCCGCGAGGACCGCTGCGGTCGCAAGGTACGGATTCATGTCGGCGCCGGGGCAACGCGTTTCCAGTCGCGTCGATTTCGGCGATCCGGCGATGACGCGAAAGCTCGCGGTGCGGTTGTCGAGCCCCCACGTCGGCTTGACCGGCGCCCAGAATCCGTCGACCAGCCGCTTGTAACTGTTGACCGTCGGCCAGTACATCGGAGCGAATTCCATCAGA
>DATMNH010000192.1:0-6733 GCA_035568975.1 Casimicrobiaceae bacterium | reverse complement strand
GGCGCGCGACCGCATCGTCGGCATCCTTCTCGGCAATGTGCTGATGACGATCGTGTTCAGCACGATGTGGCCGATCAGCGCGCTCGACCGGGCGCGGCAGCTCCTGGCACAGGCTCTTGCCGCGCTCGGCGAATTGGTTCGTAGCGCGACTCAGCCGCTGGTCGATGCGCGGCTGACCGCGGTGCGGACCGCGGTGCAGAGAGTGGTTCAAGCGCGGCAATTCGTTTCGATCGCGGCGTTCGAGACCCACTTGCTGCACCGAGTGCGTCAGCGCGAAACGTTCGAAGAGTCGGCTGTCCGCACGCTCGATCGACTTGCCGGCGCGGCGTTCGTCGTCGCGGCACAGCCGAATCGGAGCGACGTCGGCGACGCGGCTCGACTACAGGATGAACAGGCGGCAGCATGGTTCTCCGACGCGGCACGTAACTTCGCCGCCGGAGAGTCACCGCCCGCGCCTGTTCATGAATCCGAGCTGGCCGATGCACCCCCGGGCCCTGCGGACGCGGCGCCATCGCTCGTGCGCCCGGCCGTCGCAGCCAGGGCATTCCTGCACCGGGAGATGCAACATGCGGCCTCGGTCCCGGCGTAGATCGCTTCCGCGCACGTGCGTTCGCGTGGCGCTTCTCGCGCTGCTTTCGCCCATCGGCGCCTCGGCGTTCGATCCGGCTCAACTCGCGCCTCCTACCCCGGAGAAGCCATGGGTGATTCCATCGCCTGCGGAAGCCGTGCGGCGATTGGCGGAGTCGGACGGCTTGCCCGGGTCGAGAGGTTCGGCCGACTCCGAAGCGCGGATGGCTGCTCTGATCGAACGTGACCGTCGCTACGATCTTGCCGCGCTCATCGATCTTGCACAGCGTCTGAACCCTGAGACGCACGAGGCTTGGGAGCAGGCGCGCCAGGCGGCGCTCGCCGTGGGCCTGGTCGAGAGCAGTTACGCGCCGCAGGTTTCGATCGAGGCGATTGTCGGCTTTCAGCGGACGCCGCTTCCGATTCCGACGACAGTGAACCCCAAAGGGTACTTCATCTCGAACACTGTCGAGGCGATTCCGACAGTCGCGCTGAAGTGGCTGTTGTTCGACTTCGGCCGGCGAGACGGTCAGGAGCAGTCGGCGCGCGCGAATTCGTTCGTCGCCAACGTCGGATTCACCGGCGCTCATCAGAAGCTCATGTTCGTCGTCAGTCGCGCGTACTTTTCGCTCGGTGCTGCACGCGGTCGGCTGAGCGCCGCCGAACAGGCGCTGAAGAACGCTGAAACGGTGCAGGACGCTGCGCAGTCTCGACGCGAACGCGGCTTGGCGACCGTCGTGGTCGTGGCTCAGGCGCAGCGGCAAACAGCGCAAGCGCGATTGAACCTGACCAGGGCGAACGGCGACGAGCGTACTGCGTACACGAACATCATTGCTGCGATCGGACTTCCGGCCGACACGAAGATCGACATCGCCGACAGCTCGGAACAGCCGTTGCCGCCGGAGCCACCCGACAATCTTTCGGCAGTGATCAAGGACGCACTGGCAAGTCGGCCCGATGTCATCGCTGCGCTCGGCAAGATCGAAGCCGCCGAGGGCGAGGTCAAGGCCAAGCGCGCGGATCACTACCCGACGATTTCTCTTATCGGACAGGTCTACCAGAACATGGGCTCGCTGAGCAGCGACGGGAGTCCGTACTCCAGCGTGAACAAGCCCGGGGGAAATATCATGCTGCAGTTGAGCGTTCCGCTGTTCGACGGAGGCACGCGCAACACCCGCGATTCGGTCGCGCAATCACAGCTCTCTGCCGCGCGCGACAAGCTCGCCGAGGCGCGTGACGCTGCCGTACAGCAGGTCGTCACCGCCTATAGTGATCTCAGGACCAGCCTCGCGGCATACGCTGCCGCTTTGATCCTGCGTCAGGCAGCTCAAACCTCGTACGACGCGGCGTTCGACTCCTATTTGAACGGCGTCGGCACGTACACCGATGTAGCCAGCGAACAGACAGCGTTGGCGAGCGCCGATGCGGACAGGGAGGACGCGCACGCCAACGTCTTCACCGCCGCGGCCAGTTTGGCCTTCGCCACCGGGACGATTCAGACCAAGTGACTCCGGGCGCCCCTTGGCATGGTCGCGTAGGAATGGAATTGGGGAGGAGATCGGCATTCCAATCCCCTTTCACGAGGAGGCCGACTACGAGCAATCACTCGACGGTACGCGCGTCGCGTTGGGCAATGCGGCCTTCGACCAGGCATGGCGCGACGGCCGCGCGGTGGAGCCCGAAGACGCCGCGCGTTACGCTGCAAACGGTGGACGGACGGGCAGCACGTGAGCGCAACGGGCCCGGTCGCACCGAGTGACCGCTACCGCTTCGGACCGTTCGAGCTCCATCTCGACGGACGGCGGCTGATCAAGGACGGCGCGCCAACCTCACTGCGCCCTCGTGCCTTCGATTTATTGGCCGCACTGGTCAACCGTGCCGGGCACCTCGTCACCAAGGACGAATTGCTCGAGCAGGTGTGGCCGAAGAGAGTCGTCGAGGAGGCGGCACTCCAAATGCAGATGTCGGCGCTGCGCAAGGTCCTGGGCGCCGGCGCCATCACAACCGTCTCCGGACGAGGCTACCAGTTCACGCTACGCGTAACGAGGCTCGAGGCGGTCGAGGCTGAACCTCCAATCGCACCCAGGCACAACGTGCCGTATGTGCTCACGAGCTTCGTTGGCCGCGAACAGGAAATCGTACAGCTCGAGGAGCTCCTGACGGCCAATCGCTTAATCACGTTGACCGGTGCGGGCGGTGCCGGCAAGACGCGGCTCGCTATCGAACTGGCGCGGCGGTCGCTCGATAGATTTCCTGATGGCGTCTGGCTGGTTGAACTTGCGGCGCTGTCGGATGCGCAGCTCGTACCTCAGGCCACGGCGCAGACGCTTGCACTGCAGGAACAGCCGGGCAAGTCAGTGTCGGAGGTCCTGAGCAATCACCTGGCATCGAAGCGCGTGCTGCTCGTGCTCGACAATGCCGAGCACGTGCTCGAAGGCTGTGCTCGCCTGGTTGACGACGTCCTGCGTCGCGCCCCCGATGTCGCCATCGTCGTCACGAGTCGCGAGCGGCTGGGTATCGCAGGCGAGCTCACGTATCGCGTGCCGTCGCTTACGGTGCCCGAAACGCACGAAAAGGTAACCCCCGAGACCGCGCCCACGTACGAAGGCGTGCGCCTGTTCGTCGACCGCGCGAAGCTCGTGCGTCCCGGCTTCGACGTGACGCCGGAGAACGCTGTCGCGGTTGCCTCGATTTGTGCGCGGCTCGACGGCATACCGCTTGCCATCGAATTGGCCGCGCCGCGGCTGCGTTCGATGTCGGTGGAGGAACTGGGCGAGCAGCTCAATCAGCGTTTGGATGGAACCGCGCGGCATCACGCGCGGCTTCCCGATTTGTTGACCAACACCTCACACGCGGCGCCTTCGCGGCATCGCACATTACGATCGCTGATCGATTGGAGCCACGACTCATTGACTGAACGTGAGCGGGCCATGTTCAATCGCCTGGCCGTGTTCGGCGGTGGTTGGACGCTCGCAAGCGCGGAGCAGGTCTGCGCCGGCGACGGAATCGATGTCCGGGACGTGATTGAGGTACTTACGTCGCTTGTCGACAGGAGTCTGGTCTTGACCGACGAGCAGGCGGGCGCGACCCGATATCGGCTGCTGGAGACCGTACGCCAATACGCGCTCAATCGCTTGCACGAGAGCGACGAAGAAGCGCAATGGCGTGCGCGCCACCTGGCGTGCTTCCTCGCGTTGGCCGAGGCGTTCTCAGCGGAAGCCGAAGGACCGAAACAGCGGGACGGGCTCGCTTGCCTCGCGAGAGAGCACGACAACTTCCGCGCGGCGCTCGCCTGGTCCGCCGGATCGAGCGTGAACGATGGATTGACGCTTGCTCTCGCATTGGTCTCGTTCTGGCGCATCGACTGGCATCTTTCTGAAGGGCGGGAGTGGCTTTCTCGGTTCCTCGGCGCCATTCCAAGCGAGCGGCTTCAGGATCGTGCACGGGCGTTGAACGCGTGCGCGCTACTTGCGGTACCCCAAGGAGACTATGCGGCGGCAAAGGCGTTCTTTCAGGAAAGCCTGGCCCTCTTCCGTCAGCTCGGCGACGCCAAGGCCGTCGGGCGCACGCTGGCTGGGCTGGCATTTCTTTCGAACGACCAGGCGGCCTATACAGACGCCGAGGCCTATTCGCTCGAATGTCTCACGTTCGCGCGAGCCGCTGACGACGTGGCACTTCTCTACTCCGGTTTCGGCAACCTCGCCATCGCGGTTCATGCCCGCGGCGATTGGCCTGCAGCACGCGAGCTGTACGACGAGGCGCTCGCGGCAGCTCGGAACCTCGGCGCTCCGTGGCAGACCGGGCTCGCGCTGAACAGAAGTGGGCGGGCCGAGTGTGACGAGGAGTTTTACGACCTCGCTCGGGAACATTTTTTGGAGGCCATCGCGATGCTGCACGAACTGGGGAACCGCGCCGGGGTCACCGAGTCGCTGGAAGGGATTGCCGCCGTGAAATCGGCGACGGGGTCGCCCGTGCACGCGGCTCGCCTCTGGGCAGCCTCAGAAGCTTTGCGCGAGGAAGCCGGTGATGCAAGGGCCGCTCACGATCAGATCCGCTTCGAGCGCGACCTGAAGCAGGTCCGCGCCCTGTTGACCGATGACGTCTTCGACCAGGCGTGGAAGGAAGGTCGCGCGATGACGTTGAACGATGCCGTACGTTGCGCGCTCGACGCGAACGCTGGGCGCGACGCCTGAGCACGCCGATCCGATTGTTTCACTGGCGCGATACCAGTCGGGGGACCAGATGCTCGATACCTTCGTCTGGCGGCCCGTCGGCGAAAATTTAGGAAATGTTGGGAGTCGAAAAGGACTTATCGCTCGCCAGTCACGACAATACCCACAAGCCGGTCTTCGAAGTTCCGCAAGCAGCAGCCGCGGAAACGGAGCGGACGGGTACTTCCTGATCGTGCATGGAGGGGTGTGGGTATGGAAATCTTGTTCCGCAATGGTGCGTCTGGACCCTACGCGCCGGGGGGCATATCGCCCGAGCTCGACGGACTGAAGCCTTCAGCGGTGAGCTTGTCGGCACGCGAACGAACGATTTTGCTCATGATGGGCCATGGATTGGCCAACAAGCAGGTCGCCCGTCAATTGAGCATCGCGCCCGAGACGGTCAAGTCTCACGCCAAACGCATCTTCTTGAAGCTGACCGTCCAGAGCCGCGCCCAAGCTGTCTATCGGGCATCGATACTCGGCCTGCTGTGAGTGCGAACTGTTCTGGCGCGAGAGCAGCGAGCAAATCACCCTGATGTTGCGCGCTACGCCATCCGTACTCAAGTGGAACGTGTTGCTGGCGGCATCGCTTGCCATCATCGCGCCGCTTCAGCTCATCCACTTGCCGGCCGCCTTACTGCTAGGCGCCATGGTTGCAGCGATTCTGGTCGCAGTTTTCGAGGGCAAGCTCGCGGTACCAGACTGGCCCTATGTCCTCGCGCAGGGGGTGGTCGGATGCCTGGTGGCGCGCAGCATTGGCCCCGCTATTCTGGTGAGCATGGTCCGACAATGGCCGTTGTTTCTCGTTGGCGTTTGCTCGGTGCTGGCCGTGAGCACATCGCTCGGCGCCCTGCTCGCGCGCTGGAAGGTGTTACCGGGAACGACGGCAGTGTGGGGCTCCGCACCCGGCGCAGCTACCGTGATGGTGCTGATGTCGGAGAGCTTCGGAGGCGACCCTCGACTTGTGGCATTCATGCAGTTCCTGCGCGTTATGCTAGTGGCTCTCGTGGCCTCGATCATCGCTCGGCTGTGGGTCACGCCTGCAGCCGCCGCCGGCGCTGCGATGGACTGGTTCCCCGCGATTGCTGCAGGGCCGTTGTTGGAAACAATCGTCCTCGCGGTGGTCGGCTCGCTTATCGGCGCGTGGTCCAGGATTCCCGCCGGCCCTCTCCTCATTCCGCTATTCACCGGCATCGCGCTCTCATGCTCGGGTGCCCTCACCATCACGCTGCCGCCGTGGTTGATGGCGGGCTGCTACGTTCTGATCGGATGGTCGATCGGATTGCGATTCACGCGCGAGATCGTGCTCTACGCCGCGCGCGTTCTGTGGAAGGTCGCTGCCTCTACCATCATCCTCATTGCGCTCTGCGGCGGTTTGGCGTGGCTGCTGCACCTCACGGTCGGTACCGACCCCCTTACGGCCTACTTTGCTACCAGCCCAGGCGGCGCTGATTCGGTGGCGATCATCGCGGCCTCCTCCCATGTGGACCTGCCGTTCGTCATGGCGATGCAGATGGCACGCTTCATTCTCGTATTGCTGTTGGGGCCGACATTGGCGAGGACAGTGGCGCGGTGGGCGGGAAGCTGAGCCAAATGGAATTTGGTTGGTACAAGAATTGATGATCCCCAACTGTTGCAAAACTTAACCTTTTTGCGACGTGCACACCGGCCTCACGACGAACCGTCGTTGCCCGTTGAAAGGAAATTCTGCATGTTGAATCTGCCTGCCTCCACAACCGCTCTTGTCCTGATCGATCTGCAAGAAGGGATCGTCAATCTGCCTATTCTGGCTCCGCGACCCGGCCAGGAAGTGGTTGCTAGCAGCAAGCTGCTCGCCGAGCGGTTTCGTTCAGCCGGTGCGCCGGTCGTGCTCGTGAACGTTGCTTGGGCCACTGATGGCGGCGATTCACTGAAGCAAACGGTCGACCGCCCCGTGCCACATCCTCAGGGCGGGT